>JAHFJR010000026.1 GCA_023245775.1 Candidatus Peribacteria bacterium
CAATGATGATGCGGACACGAACAATGCCGTGTTGACGTTCGGCAATACGACGGCGAATCAGACGTTGACATTCTTGAATGCCAGTCAGAAGTTCCAGTTGACGAAGGGGTTGGATGTTGTTGGAACGATGTCTGGCCGACGGCTCAACATCATGAATAGTGAGGTGACCTCCACAGGCGCACTCTATGTCCAACAGGAGGCAGCAGCCACGGGTGCCATGATCAGAAACAAGACAACGGCTGGCCGACCTGTCCTCGCACTCGATGGCGCAGGCAAGACAGGCACCTCCGCTCACATCATCTTCGGTTACAATGCGACGTTCGACACGAACTTGTATCGCTCAGCAGTCAATACACTGAAGACGGATGGAGCATTCATTGCGAAGGGCACCCTCTCGGGTAAGAACCTCATTGTGTCAGGTGTGTCATCGTTCTCGGGTGCTGCAGTCTTCAAGAGTACGGTCACCGTGAGGAGCACGATCTCCGGTACGACGCTGCGTGTCAGCGGAAATGCGGATGTGCAGGGCTCCCTCACCGCGAGTGGTGGCATCCGCACCGACGGCAACATCACGATCAATGATGATGCGGATACGAACAATGCCGTGTTGACGTTCGGCAATACCACGGCGAATCAGACGATCACCTATAACCACAGTAATCAGCGCTTCGAGTTCAGCAAGGACGTGAAAGTGCAGGGTTCTATCTCGGGTTCGACCCTCACCGTTGACGGTAATATCACGCTCCATGGCGTCACGTACAGCGCTCCGACAAGCCAAGGAAGTGCCAATACATTCCTGAAGAATGACGGTGCAGGAAACTTGACATGGACCACGACCTCCGTCGGTAACGGCAGTGGAGGCATTGTCTCACTGCATCCAGAGTTTCCGAATGCCATCTACTTCAGCTCTGGTTCCAGCTTCGTCGGGCAACTCGCTGCCTCGGGTAGCGTCTCTCTGAACGAGAACTTCTACCACTGGACCACGACGAGGAGCACTCTCCAGGACTACTGGATCTCTGTACGCGTCCGTCTCCCCGACAACTTCGGCTCGTGGGATCCCGTCAAGCCCATTGAACTCCGCTACCGCACGGCTGACGGAACGACGACCAATAACCACGTGACCGTCCGCATGAAGGACACGAATAACACCCTCGTTGCGCTCACTGGCGGAGCAGCACTGGCCAACTCATCCTTTACCACAGCCAAGATCTCAGGTCCAGAGGCCGCAGGAACATTCGCAGCCAAGGGATACATCACGGTCTACATCAAGCTCTCGTCGCTCACTGGCAACTTCGCAGAAGTCGGCTACATGAACCTGAACTACGAGACGACCACGCCGTAATCCAACTGACTTGAATCGTCTTCTGAAAGATCCCTCGCACAGGCGGGGGATTTTTTAGCTGAAGAGTAGAATGATTCCGCTCCGTCACAGGAGCAGAATGCTTTCCGTGTTCTTTCTTCTCGGTGCATCATGATCACTCACCCTTTCCCTCTCCTCCAACCTTTTCGAGATCAATTGGATGTTCGATTGCTTACGAAAGAAGAGAATCTTTCTTCTGATGATGACATCGCGAGCTTGGCGTCTGCGCAGAATCTTGCAAGTCTGCATCAGGTGCACGGCAACCGTGCTGTCGTCGTTCGAAGCGAGACGAGGCGCATCGAGCAGGCCGATGCTCTTGCGACGGATCAGATCGGTCTTACGCTCACGATTCGCTTCGCGGACTGCCAGAATTTCATCGTCTTCTCTCCCGAGAAAAAAGTGATCGGCTTGATCCATGCCGGCTGGAAAGGCCTGAAGTCCGGTGTGATTTCGTCGACTTTTTCTCTGTTCAAAAAAGAATGGAACATTGATCCTGCTACGACGATCGTCTGTGCGGGACCGTCGCTCTGCATGCGATGTGCGGAGTTTACCGATCCTCTCTGCGAAGCTCCGGAACTGAAGAACTACGTAAAAAATCGATGCATTGATCTACAGAAAGCAGCAGATGAGGAATTATTTTCTCTTGGCGTACTAGAGAAAAATTTCAAACGTCTTTCAGATTGCACGCGGTGTCATCCAGAAACGTACGTCACGTATCGAGGCGGAGACAGGGAGGGGGTTGAAAGAGGTCGAAGTAATTGCTTGATGGTGAAACTCTGTGCGGAGAATCAAGAATTAGGAAGTAAGAATTAGGAAAAGTTTTCTTCCTAATTCCTAATTCTTACTTCTTCATTCTTCTTTGCCTCTCCAATTTCTTGGACTCACGCTCGTCCGCGCGTATCCTGAGAATCGTCTCGACGACTCGTGAGTCCGCTCTACGCTTTTTTCCTACTCATCGTTACGGGAGGCCTGAATCTCTCCGCTCTGTGGAGCGGAGATGCGGTCACCCACCTAGCATTGCTAGGGACGAGCCAAAGCGGATAACGGTCGTCTTGATGTAGACTGTGTCCCTCATGGAACCCCTCTCCGACCGCCTTCGGTTGGCCGACAACGCTCTCGCGTCATATGCCGTCAAGCACGGGTCTGGACTCGGACGTGTGCATCCGGAATCTGATGATGCGACGCGATTTCCGTTCCAGCGCGATCGTGACCGCATCATCCACACGCAGGCGTTTCGCCGCCTCAAGCACAAGACGCAGGTGTTCGTTGCCGGCCTTCGTCCTGACTTTGGTCAAGCAGTATCTGGGAAAGACTACGGCCGGCAAGCCGGTCACGGTGATCACTACCGAACGCGCATCACGCATACGCTCGAAGTGGCACAGATCGGTCGCGACCTTGCACGCACGCTCGGCCTCAATGAAGACCTCGCCGAGGCGATCGCCCTCGCGCACGACCTCGGGCACACGCCGTTTGGGCATGCAGGCGAGGAAGCGATGAATGCGTGTCTCATGCCATACCAAAAAAAGTTCGAACACAATGAGCAGTCGCTCCGCATCGTGACGGTCCTCGAAGACCGCACGTCCGCGTACTCTGGACTGAATCTCTCGCAGGAAATTCTGGAGGGACTGATGAAGCACCGTACCCCGCACGATACCCCCGATGCTCCATCGATTCCGCGGAGTGCCAGCCTGGAAGCACAAATTGTGAACCTCGCCGATGAGATTGCCTACACCGCGCACGATACCGATGACGGACTGCGCGCCGAGCAGTTTTCTCTGTCCAATGTCCAAAAGACCAGACTCGGTTTTCTGGCTTCCAAAAGGGCAGAAATCCGTAGTACAGAACTCCGTGGAGCGATCGTCGATGCGCTGGTAGTCGATCTCTATAGAGAGACAGACTTCCGCCTGAAGCAGGAGAAGATCCTGACCATCCAGGATGTGTATGCAGCGAGAAAACCACTCGTTTCTTTCTCTCGAGAGATGCAGACATCACTCACGGAACTTCGCGGATTTCTCTGGGATCATCTCTATAAAAGTGATGCCGTGCAGGCGCAGGCGAAGCGCGGCCAGAACATTCTCACAGAACTGTTTGCAGCGTTTCTGGAATCCCCTCCGCCGAAGGTTCTTGAGCTGCAGAAGAAAACAGATGGAGCCCTAGAGGATGCTGTCAAAGACTACATCGCGGGGATGACGGACCCGTACGCGCTTCAAGCCTATGAAGGCTTGAAGGAGAGTAGAAGTAAGAAGTAAGAAGTAAGAATTAGGAATTAAGAAAAAACTGCCATTCTTAATTCTTACTTCCTAATTCCTAATTCTTTTCCGGTCGGCAAGTACTGTATTGGGTCAACAAGAACTCCATCTTGTCGTACCGCAAAGTGCAGGTGTGGACCGGTGGTGGTGAGACCTGCACCGAGCGTACCGGGCTGTCCACCCGAATGGCCGATGACTTGTCCGAGGACGACGTGGTCTCCTACCTTCACCGTGCTATCACTCACGTGTCCGTAGATCGTCTCCAATCCATCCTCATGCTCGAGGACGAGGTAGCTGTATCCGAGGCCGTTGAGAGAGACTTTCACGACAGTACCACCTGCAGGTGCTGCGATGGGTGTGTCTTGGGGGGTGGGAATATCGATGGCGTGATGCGGGAAACCGAAACGTTTCTGATACGCGCTGTCTTCGAAGTGTGCCGAGATACCAAGGAGCGGTGCAACGGGCCATGCGAAGACCGTCTCTGCGGGGGCAGGACTCAGGGAGTACATGGTACCCTCTGCGTCCCACAGTTGCTCGAGCGAGAGGAGGAGAAGTTTTTCGGATTGTGTTCGCTCTTTCAAAATGCCGAGCAGGACCAGTCTGGACTGTCGCAACTGCTCGAGATCTTCCGGCGACTTTGTATTCAGAGCGGATGCCTCTAGCAGATCGAGGTTGTATCGCAAAATCTCTTCACGCTGTGCGAGTACCGCTTGCTTCACCCTCTCGCGATCGATGTCTTGCCTCGCGCCTCTGATGACGCTCGCAGGATGCTCTCCACCCGTTCCATCAGCTTGCACGCCAGCGGTCGGCCAGTGCACCGTCAGAATCCCATTCCACCAGAGGAGCCCAACAGCGAGGAGTCCGAGAGTGAGAAGCGGCCGCGGGAGATGGATACGCACTTCCATGAGCGTTTCTCCATTCTATCATAGATTATTAAAAAATGTTTTAAATATTTTAGCAACTATTCTTTTCTTTACAAAAGAATATCAAAAAACAATTACTATTTTTATTCAAACGATACCAGCCAAAAAATGGCTTATTTCTGCTATACTACTTGGATTTGAACCACAAAAAAATCCATCTGTCGGCGAGGTGTCGGGGCCATGTTCGTCTCTTGCTCCTGATGATGCTCTGTCTCACGTCTATTGTGCCCCAGAGCCTGCAAGCCTTCTCGGGCTTGGACCCTACACTTCTTGTGAATACAGAATCATTCGAGCTCATCGATTCCAATGATAGCACTGTCTCGACAGATCTGCGTTTTGGTACATCGAGCCAGACATTGAAATTCCTCACCACGAGCAAGTTTCAGTTCTCGCACTCACTCAGTGTGCTTGGGAGTATTTCTGGTTCTTCGCTCACGGTGGACGGCGTTTCCAGTTTCTCGGGTGCTGCCGTCTTCAAGAGGAATGCGACGATCCGCGGCACACTTTCGGGAGCAACTTTCTTCGGTGCGGGGCTTGGTGATTGTGGGAACTCGACGACGTCGAAGATCGTCTACGACTCCACGAATGGAAAATTCATCTGTGCGACGGATCAGAATAGTGGCGGTGGCAGCGGACTTTCGTTCACCTCCGCCGAAGGGATCTACGTGAACCAGAAGGGGGATACGATGACGGGTACGCTCGTCATTGGAAACAGTAAGCACTTGCAGGTGGCTGGGACGATCTCGGGTGGAACACTCAAGATCCTCGGGACTTCGTCTGGGAATGTGATCCATGCAGAGAAAGATCTCACGTCGTCTGGGACACTCACGGTCAATGGCGCAACGCTCATCAAGGGAGCGACCACGGTGAGAAGCACGATCTCCGGTACGACGCTGCGTGTCAGCGGGAATGCGGACGTGCAGGGCTCCCTCACCGCGAGTGGAGGCGTACGGACGGATGGGAACATCACGATCAATGATGATGCAGACACGAACAATGCCGTGTTGACGTTCGGCAATAGCACAGCGAATCAGACGTTGACATTCTTGAATACGACCCAGCGATTCCAGTTCAGTAAGAGTCTCAGCATCGTGGGGAGCATCTCGGGTGCTTCGCTCACGGTGGACGGTGTGTCCAGTTTCTCGGGTGCTTCGATGTTCAAGGGCAATGCGACGGTACGCGGCACGCTCTCGGGAGCGACCTTCTTCGGTGCAGGGCTTGGTGATTGTGGAAACTCGACAACGTCGAAGATCGTCTACGACTCCACGAATGGAAAATTCATCTGTGCGACGGATCAGAACAGTGGCGGTGGCAGCGGACTTTCGTTCACCTCCGCCGAAGGGATCTACGTGAACCAGGGAGGGGACACGATGACGGGCGCTCTCACCATCAATCTGACGAGTGGTTTCCTCGGACTCAAGATTCTCCAGACCGCTTCCGGCAATATCTTCCATGCGGAGAAGACGCTCACGAGCTCCGGTCTCCTCATGGTCACACAGCAGACTGTTCGTGGTTCGGGAGCCCTCGTCGTCCAGCAACTGCGGAGTGCCACGGGTGCCTACATCATCGGTTCTGGTTCACACGTCAGAGCTCCCTTGCTCGCTCTCGATAGTTCGACGGGTTCCACAAAGGCTCCACATATCCTCTTCGGCTACAACGGAACGTTCGATACCAACCTCTTCCGTTCGGCGGCGAACGTCCTCAAGACAAGTTCGCACTTCAATGTCGTTGGCACTCTTTCGGGGGCGCGAGTCCATGCGGAGAAAGACCTCACCTCCTCTGGAACATTGATGGTAGGAAGTGGAGCAAACTTCAAGTATGAACCGCACCTTGTCGGCAATCTTCTCCCCCCACAGCAATTTGCCGTTTCGTGCGATGTGGAGTCGGGAGCAGATATCGGAGGTATTGCCATTCCTAATGAATGTTACGCATGGATCATCTTCCCTGCTCCCTATACGGCAACACCGACCACAGTGACGCTGACTGCCGGAGCCGCAACAGGAGGAGCAACGGCCATCGTCGTTGGCACGAAAACCCGCACAGGATTCCAAGCGCACTGGTCGTGTGATGATACGATTGGGGAGTGTGGCTACCTTGGACCAAGTTACACGGTCACGCCGTAGGCGTGGGACTCAGTGTGTCCGTGGATCGAATGAACCCCCGAACATCCAATTGATCTCGAAAAAGTTGGAGGAGAGGGAAGGGGTGACTGATCATTCTTCATACCACTTCGCGTTTAGAACCGCATTCATCACATCTTGTGTGAGAGCCGGATATCTTGGCCTTGGGAAACGCTACGCGGTACGAGAGGAGAAAGTAATTGGTTCCCCCGCAGTAGTGGCCTTTTTGTTGCAACTTGGTATCAGGAGTCAGGAAACGCGGGAAGCATCCCGCTCCTGTGGCAAGCATCCCGCTCCTGCGGAAAAAATCCTGTTGGAAACATCTTGTGGCAAACCAGAGACCCGAGCAGGAGCACGATGCTTCGTGCGGGGATGAATTGAGGGAGAGCACACGGTCACAGCATACTCTTCGTTCCAAACTTCTCGACTGCTTTCTCCACTTCTGCCTTCATCTTCTCCTGAAACACACTCAGGCGAAACCGTTCGGCGTTCTTTCTGATGATCGAACGATCCCAAGATTTTTTTCTGAATCGTTCAATGCCTGCGATGAAACTTTCGACTGTTTGTTCCTTCACCAAAATCCCTGTTTCGCCATCGGAAACCACATCACACACGCCGCCTTTGCCGTACGCAAGAACGGGAACCCCGGAGGCCTGCGCCTCGAGAGACACAATCCCCGCGTCTTCCATCTGCGGAAACAGTAAACATTCGCTCCTTGCATAGAGCTTCGGTACATCGGATTCCTGAACGAAACCGAGGAATTCGACGGTCGGTCCGGCAAGGCGTTGGAGTCGCTTCAGATCCGATCCGGTTCCGGCGATCTTGAGCGGTAAGCCGAGTCGATTCGCAAGGTCGATGAGGAGATCGAATCGCTTGTAGGGAACGAGGCGGCCGAGGGCGAGGAAATAAGTGGAAGGTGGAAAGTGGAAGGTGCCTGCCTGCCGGACAGGCAGGGAAGGTGAAAAGTTCGTCTCGAAGAAACGATCGTCGACAGGGGGATGAATGACGACGCTGCTTCGACCGTAGGTACGCTGGATACGCTGCTGCGTTTCGGTCGAATTGGCGATGAAGTGATCCACACGTTTTGCGGTCGACAAATCCCACCGACGAAGCTTCTTAAGCTCCCTACGCACGAGCCACCGAAGGGGCCCGCGAATATGAAAATCCGCCAGATACTCCTCTTCCATCTCCCAGGCATAGCGCATAGGCGTATGGCAGTAACAGAGATGGACGCTTCGCGGCGAAGGGATCACGCCCTTCCCCACTGCATGCGAAGAGCTCAATACCACATCGTATCCTTCGATCTCCATCCTCTCCAGGGCGCGTGGCATCCAGGGAAGCAGTATCTGATGTCGTCCAAGTATACGAAACATTGTCTGCAGCAAAGGGTCGGTACGAAGATTGGCATGCTCCATGGGACCCAATGCAGAGCGCCTCGCAATCGTCGTATGGATCGGTGCGTCGGGCCAGATGCCATGGAGTGCGGCAAGCACGTGTTCGGCCCCTCCGTACGTGGGCAGCCAATCGGCGACGATCGCAAGGCGCATAGGCACTCAGACTAGAACATACCGAGAAGAGTTGGAACAGTTCACGATCAGCTGAAGCATCTCTACACTCTGCCCATGGCGCTGAAAGCACCTCGCAGGCTGCCGATGTCTTTGAATCGGAACACCAGTTCCTACTCTCGCTCCCTCGCTCATCGAGCGTACGATCTCCCTGAGAGACGAACGCGGAGACGGCGCGAATACTGGCTACGAACATCGAGGAAATGCTCCAAGTTCGCTTCGCTCATCGCTTCAGAATTTCGTGCATGGCTCCTGATCGGCACAGGAACCTTCCTCATCGCGGTCCTCCTGGCCTTGCTCTTTGCACCGCTGTTCAACGTCCGACAGATCACCGTGCATCGACAAGACCCTCGTATCGATCTCGATGAGATCCAACAAACCCTCAGCCCCCTCTTCCGACAACGCCTCCTGCTCGTCACGAAAAACCAGGTCTCGGCCATGCTCCAGATAGAGTATCCGGATATCGATGCCGTCGAGATCGCGAAGATCTATCCGTCCACACTCGATGTCACGATCCACGTGGAACCGGTCGCCGCAACGATCGTGATCGATGACCATGGAACACTCTTCTCTGATAGCGGGGCACTCGCTGGCTCGGGTTCCTACTCCTACATCACACACACGGGCACCTTCGTCACTTCTCCGATCCCACTCGCTCTTGGGACCACTCTGCCCACACTGCGTCTGACTGATTGGGGCATCCGTCCGCAGAATCGGATGAAGGCACTCCCTCCGGACTTCATCGAACACATCTTCCTTGCCCGCGATAGTCTGCGCACCGACTTCGGGCTCCTCACTCAAGGCATCACCGTCTACGTCCGCGCGCAGGAGTTCCACATCCGTACCAACAAGGTCGTGCTCTGGTTTGACCTGAAGAGTCCTCTCTCAGAGCAATTTCAACGCTTCCGCGAATTCCTGAAGACGGTCTCCTTGGACCAAGTCAAGATGTACATCGATCTTCGCATCGTCGACAAAATCATCTATCAATGAACCATGCTCGCGACTACATTCTTCGCCATGTTCTCCGCCCTTGCTTCTCTCTTGCTCCTCGGCGCTGTTCCTACGAAGGGGGACACCCACCTCGATAGACCACCTCCCGGCATCGAAATTTTGCACGTGACAGAACCCATGCAGTTACGACGAGAGATCACGATTCCTGTGCGACTGTCGGCCTCCGGAATGATCCTACTCGACATGCAGAGTGGCGAGGTCCTCATGTCGAGAAACCCCGACCAACATAGAGCCATGGCCAGCCTGACGAAGATCATGACGGCGCTCCTGATCCTCGAAGGAAACGAGAATCTTGATGACACCATCACAATCCCAGTCACCGTCGACCAGGTACGAGGCAGCACCGTCGACCTGAAGACAGGGGAACGTTTTCGGATTCTCTCACTGCTGAAGGCGCTCCTCCTCCCCTCGGCGAATGATGCAGCCTACGCACTGGCCATTGCCGATAGCCGCAGTACCGGAGCCTTCGTCAAGAAGATGAATGAGCGTGCTGCGACACTCGGACTGCAACATACGCACTTCACGAATCCTGCGGGCTTCGATAGCCCCGAGCAGTACTCTTCCCCACGGGATCTGGCATGGCTCACGATGGCTGCCCTGAAGAACCCCGAATTTCGGAGCATCGTGCACACGAAGGAGGCCACGATCTTCTCTCTCGATGGACGAGAGATCGATCTGAGGAATACCAACGAACTCCTGCACGAGAATGTCCACGTCCTCGGCGTGAAGACAGGGACAACTCATGCAGCTGGAGAGTGCCTGATCGTCCTGTTCACCGAACACGACCACCCGTACCTCCTCGTGCTCCTCGCCTCGAAAGACCGCTATACTGATAGTCTGTACCTCCTCGAAGCTGTACGACAATCTTCGACCTTGTAACGTATGCATCCTCTGCGCACTCCTGCTCAATCGTGGCTCCTCCTCCGTATCCGGATTCTGTGCGTTGCAACCTTCGCACTGTCGCTCTTCCTGCCTGCCTACTCACCGGAGACGACGGTATCGCCCCCAGCAGGCATCGATCTCGAAGGTCACACGTTCCTGCTTGCTGAAGACGGCTTCCTGATGAAGACGTCCTCGTTGACCGAGCAGGGCACACGGAGTGCCTACAGCGAGGGCATCCTGCACACCGTCGAGGCGAATGAGAGTATGTCGAGCATCGCGAAGATGAGCTTCCTGAAACCCGAAACCATTCGCTGGGCGAACGGACTCAGCGAGAAGGATACGGTCAAGGTAGGACGCACACTCCTCATCCTGCCGGTCGACGGTGTGCTTCACACCGTGAAGCGTGGCCAGAATCTACAGATGATCGCCGACCTCTACGGAGTGGAGGCGAAGAGCATTGCAAGCCAGAACCACCTGCGGGGTGGCTACCTCCTCGCGGGCGAAGAGCTCATCATCCCCAATGGAAAACCGATCATTCAGGTCGCTACGAAACAATCGAAATCGAGCGACAAGAAGCTCTCGTTCCATGTACCTCCCGGCACGATCACGATCCCCGAATCCGTGAAGAATGCGTCCATCGAACCCAGTTACGGGATCTTCCAATTGCCATGCGACTGCTTCTACACACAGTACTTCAGCGCAACGCACTTCGGAGTGGATCTCCAGCACCGTGGAGGGAGTCCCATCTTCGCTGCGGAAGCGGGTACCGTCGTCAGGGCCGACTACGGCTGGAGCGGTGGCTATGGCAATGTCATTGTCATCGATCACGGCAACGGCGTCGAAACGCTCTACGCGCACAACAAAGAACTCTACGTGAAGAAAGGGGACGTCGTAGCCCGAGGGCAAGTGATCTCGTTCATGGGCAACACCGGCCGTGTCCACGGCCCAACGGGTATCCACCTGCACTTCGAAGTCCATGTGAATGGACTGAAGAAGAATCCGCTGATCTATTTGCAATAGAGTTAGCTGCCGATTTAAATCGGCAGCTAACTCGAACCACATGGCCTCAGCGCTCTACTCCCTTCAAGTCCCTACAATCCACGTCGTCTTCTGATGCAGAAGTACCGATGCGGGGTACAAGCTCACATCCTGATTTCCATTCTGCATTTTTTCGAGCAATGCTCTTTTCTCTTTTCCTGTGATAAGAAACAGGCACTTCTCGGCTGATTCTAGAACAGGAAGCGTCACGCTGATGCGATCGCGCACGGCGAAACGATCCGTCGTCGTGTGGATGACGTTCTTGGGCCCGAACGCATTCGGTTCGAGTGGTGGGAAGAGGGACGCGATATGCCCATCCGGACCCATGCCAAGAATGAGGAGATCGGGCTTCGATACGGGCTCGAGAGCATTCTGATAGGCCACGATGCACGCGGGAATGGGAAGGCTTGTGTCTGGAACAAGCAACGCGGCAGCGGTGGCGGCTCGCGTCAAGAGCGTCGACCGGATCATGCGGGTATTGCTGTCCTTATCGTCCATCGGAACGTATCGCTCATCGAGGAGAAAAAACGTCACACGTTCCCACGGAATGGATGTTTCTGCTGCGAGTGACGCATAGATCGGCTGTGGCGTGGAACCTCCGGAGAGCCCGATGATAGGGCTTCCGCCATCTTTTGCCGCAGTACGGATCGCACTGCCGATCCACTGCACTGCCGTGCGCACGAAGTCCTCGGTGGTGGCGGTTTCGAGAATGTCCATGGGAACATGATACAGAAGAATAAGATGTCACATGTAGGGGCGTAAGGTCTTTCGAGACCTTACGCCCCTACGACTTTTGGAAAATGATCTAGAACCACGTATGTCCCTGCCTCCCAATGAATGCATCAGCTTCTGTGGGGCCAGTGGATCCGGACGGATAGATCGCAAGCGGTGTTTCGCTGTGATCCAGATACCGCTGCAGTGGATCGATGAGCGCCCAACACGTGCGGACTTCTTCGGGATCGAGAAACCACTGTTGATTGCCATTGATCGCTTCGAGGAGAAGTAAACTGTGTTCGACGAGGCAATCGCCCATGCACACGAGCGGATCTTCCATGAGGAGTGAACGAAACTTCGGTTCGCTGCCCCCAAGTTTCGTCTGCAGATACAATTTCATCCCCGCCTCTCCCTGCAGAATGATCTCGAGACGATTGCGTGCTTCGTTCTTGCCAAGCAGTGTCGCCGACTCGTTGAACTCAATCGCAATCTTCGTCTGCTTCTCCTTCATTCTCTTCCCAGAGCGCAGAAAGAATGGCACGCCTTCCCACCGCGACGAGCGCGACATCAACTTCAGTGCCGCAAAGGTGGACGTGCGCGAACTGCTCGCAACACCTTCCTCGTCTGCGTAGGCACCAACCGTTTTCCCCTCGACCATTCCTGCTCCATACTGACCCTGCATCACGATCTCGCTCAGGTCCGCCGCAGGGGGAAGATAGAATTTCTTCACCGCATCCAGACGCACGGACTTCAGTGCACCGATCTCCGCCGTCAGGCGCATCGTGAGCAGTGCTGCAATTTGAATCAGGTGACTCTGAAACATATCCCGTAGCGTTCCTACCGCATCGAAGTAACCGGCTCTGCCTTCGAGCCCTGCAGTTTCCGATGCCGTGATCTGCACGTGAGAAATCAGTGTGTTCTTCAGAAGCCTCTCGATGACCGGATTCGCATGACGCAGGAAGTAGGCATTGCGCACCGCTTCCTTGCCGAGGTAGTGATCGAGGATGTAGACCTCATCTTCTGTGAAGCAATGCTGCAATTGCGTGCGAATGACCTCAAACGTCTTACTGTCGCTCCCGACCGGCTTCTCGAGAATGCAACGAAAACTCTTCCCCTTCTCGTGTACGCCACCCCGACAGAGATTGTCGAGTGTCGCCGGAAATGCCGACGGCGGGATGGAGAGGTAGGCGAGACGCACGAGATCCTTCGCGGATCCCTCAAGGGCATCGAGATGCTTCGCTAACTTCTTGAAGTCCTCGACCTTGTCGTACTGACCCGAAACGTAACTCATGTGTTTTAAAAGACTCGCAAGGATCTTGTCATTCACCTCCGGCACGTACTGCCGGATTGATGTTGTTACGATGTCCCTAAATTGCGCATCCGTGAGGGCTGTCCGTGCGTACCCGACGACGGAAAACTGTTCAGGAAACCGCTGCTTTAAGGCCAAGTAATAGAGAGCTGGAAAAATTTTGATCCGTGCGAGGTGGCCAGAGGCTCCAAAGAGGACGAGGGAGAAGGGATGATGGGCGTTGAGCATAGAGAGCGTGCGAAGGTAGAGATTGTATCGAAGTCGAGTGGTCAGTGGATAGTGATCCGTGGTCAGGGCACTCCAGCGGCAGTGGATGTTTCATCTGCCTCGACGTAGAATCTCCTGCATCATGCTCACACCCTCCCACCGCATCTTCGTTGCCGGACATCGCGGACTCGTCGGATCTGCGCTGGTGCGCGCGTTAGAAAAGAGGGGATACAAGCACATCCTCACTCGTTCGCGAACAGAGCTGGATCTGTTGGACCAGCCGGCAGTGCGAGCATTTCTGATGAAGGAGAAACCGGAATACATTCTCCTCGCTGCAGCGAAGGTTGGCGGCATCGGGGCCAACATGGCGTTCCCGGCTGACTTCATCTACGACAACCTGATGGTCGCAGCGAATGTCATCCACAGTGCACACGTGGCGAATATCGATCATCTCCTCTTCCTCGGAAGCTCGTGCATCTACCCGCGCCAGGCGCCGCAGCCCATCGGCGAAGACGCGCTGCTCACTGGGCCGCTGGAACCAACCAATGCACCGTACGCCATCTCCAAGATCGCCGGCATCACGATGTGCGAAGCGTACAACCGCCAGTACGGGCGCAGCTATCGACCGGTGATGCCCACGAACCTGTACGGCATCAATGACAACTTCGATACCGAGAACGCGCACGTCATCCCAGCACTGATGAGCCGATTCCACGCAGCGAAGATCAAACATCTGCCGGAAGTGGTGCTGTGGGGTACAGGGACGCCGCGTCGAGAATTCTTGTACGCTGATGATGCGGCTGACGCGTGCCTGTTCCTGCTCGAGAAGGATGACTCGCTTGACCTCGTCAACATCGGCGTGGGAGAGGACATCCCGATCCACGACTTGGCGCAGATCATGAGTGAAACGGTCGGCTACAGAGGCAAGGTGCGTTTTGACACAGGCAAGCCCGACGGTATGATGCGCAAACTCCTCAACGTGCAGCGACTCGCTACCCTCGGCTGGCGACCGCGCACGACACTGAGAGAGGGCTTGCAACAGACCTATGACTGGTACCTTCGACACCAAACAGGCCGTCCGTGACTTCTATGACAAGCTCGCGCCCAAGCGGGCGGAGTACGTGAAACGACGGCATGCGTACTACGATGACCTCGATGCGTTCTTGCACCTGGCCCTCCGGGATGACATGTCAGTCGTCGAGGTCGGCTGCGGCATCGGCAATGTAGTGCAACGCCTGCCTCAGGTGCGCATCACCGGCATTGATATTGCTCCCTCGATGATCGAACACGCCACGAGGATCGATCAGACTGGAACAACGTACGTGGTAGATGACATCGAAGACCTAAAGCATAGCGAGACGTACGATGCCATCCTGCTCCTGGATACCATCAACAGCATCGCCGACGTGCAAACCGCGCTCACGAACATCCGCCAGAAACTCTGCACGGATGATTCGCAACTCATTATCACCTTCCACAATTTTCTCTGGAAGCCGCTGCTGACCCTCGCGGCGAAGGCCGGCCTCAAGACTCCCGCACCGCCGCAGAACTGGCTGTCGCCCGGTGACATCGCGTCTCTGTTGCTGCTCGCGGACTTCGAGATTGTAGTGAAGGGGGAGCGTTTCCTCTGGCCGTGGGCCACGCCGCTCCTCGCACCACTCTGTAACCGGTTCCTCGTCAAACTGCCACTGCTACGGCACCTAGCTTTGTCGCAGTACGTCATCGCGCGGCCCCTCCCGAAGCGACGTAGAGATGGATCGGTCTCCATCGTGATTCCGGCTCGCAATGAGGCAGGGAATATTCAGCGAGCGATCGAGAGTATCCCACCGTTTGGTACCTCCATGGAAATCATCTTCGTGGAAGGTCACTCCAAAGACGATACGTGGCAGAAGATCCAAGAGGTACAGCAGTGCTACAAAGGTCCCTACAAGATCCTCGTCGCTCAGCAAAAAGGCAAAGGCAAAGGCGATGCGGTGCGCATGGGATTCGGTATGGCGACGGGCGATCTCCTCATGATCCTGGATGCCGACCTGACGGTTGATCCACTGGATTTGCCGAAGTTCTACGAGGCGATCGCGTCGGGCAAGGGTGATTTCATCAACGGCTCGCGATTGGTGTACCCGATGGATGATAAGGCGATGCGATTTCTGAATCTGGTCGCGAATAAATTGTTCAGCATGATGTTCACGTGGCTCCTCGGACAACGTACGAAAGACACGCTGTGCGGCACCAAAGTCCTTCGGCGGTCCGACTACGAGCACATCCGCAAGGGCCGCGCGTACTTCGGCGACTTCGATCCGTTCGGCGACTTCGACCTGCTGTTTGGCGCCGCGAAGCAGAACTTGAAGATCCTAGAAATTCCCATTCGTTATAAAGAACGCACGTATGGCGAGACGAACATTCGGCGATTCAGGGATGGTCTCCTCCTCTTTAGAATGTGCGGGGTGGCAGCGGTGCGGTTGAAATTTCTGTGAGGGATAGAGAGGCGAAAGAGTGAGAAGAAAGTCCTTCCTCATGTTCACTCTTCTCTGCGCTATACTTGCCACGATATGTCTTCTTCCTCCACCCCCGTCAGCCTCCATTTCGATGAGGAAGCGCAGCGGTATGATACTTGGAAGAA
>JAHFJR010000027.1 GCA_023245775.1 Candidatus Peribacteria bacterium
CGCACAAATTCAGTCTCTATTTAAAAGAGTGTGAATTCCGATTCAATCACCGAAACGAAAACATGTATAATGCTCTCCTAAACGTCCTCAGAAAATTCTAATCTCCTAGGGGAGAGCCAACAAAAATGCATTGATGATCTCTTCAACATGGATAGAATGACTACTTGTGTCATCTGGACGTACGACCCTGCGTACCCGATCAGATTTCTGAAATAGTCCCCATTCATTGACGAAATAACCATGATCGCGAATGGAATCGAATAACCATTGATACACCGGCCATGTTTCTCTACCTATACCTGCGGGAAGCGAGTTGAATGCGATACAAAGATCAAAGGTCTCCTGCGGTGGCAATGGAGCATGCCCATGGACATAGCGGATATTTTTGGGAGTTGTGCGAGCACGGAATGCATCATCATCTTTTCTGATATATGCATCCCATTTCTTCTCCATGAAAACATCCCATAATTTTCCCCGTACATCTGCATCGTCCACTGGCCACACACCTTGCTCTGCCTTCATGAGGGCAGAAGCATTCTTATCGAAGAGCGTGAACATGAGTTCAGGATGTTTCGCTGCAAAGATATGCTCGTTGATTGCCGTACTTGGACCCAATGAAAGAACGGTGCGAATCCCTTTGAAATGGAGAATCTCTTCCATTGTCCATGCTCCAGGCTGAAGACCCAACTCACAGTCATAGCGTCCAGGCGAAAACCATTCTTGCTTCATTATTAAGCATTTTAAATTAATTTTTATATTTGTCAACTATGGTTTGCCGATTTGGAGCTCTGTCCTAGATGTTATTACCCGCCCGTACCGAACGTCGGTACGTTCGGGCGGGCAACCGTGATGTGCCCTGCTAGGAGCCTATTTCTGGGATGAAGTTGTCTTCCGCGCAACTGCTTCTACGAAGCATGAACGCTTTCCATCGTAGTCAGATACACGTTGTTGCAATGAACAAATTTCAAATTCTCGGAGTTTTTCTTTCATGTACTCTTCGCTGAAAAAATGCCGTACGTGTTTCAGTAAAAACATGTCCTTCCCTACTTCCTCCCCCTTTCCATAGAGTGGATCATGAATGGACTTGCACCGTACAAAGAACAATCCTTTGGGTTTCAGTATGCGATGAATAGTGTGGAACACGGTATCCGTCTTCGGATCATCGAAGTAATGCAAACTGAGATGCGCAAATACCACGTCAAATGACGCATCGGGGAAATCCATATTCAGGATATCCAGAACAAGAGCATTGATGTGGGGGTATTCTTTCTTGATCTTTCCAATGGCTTCTTCTGAAAAGTCGATTGCCGTTACTTGAAGTCCTTGTGCTGAAAAGTAGAGAGCATCACGTCCGTCTCCGCAGCCGATATCGAGGAGTGAGCTTCTGGGTTTTAACTGGAATTTTCCAAAGGCATTTTTTGCATAATCGAGCGTCGATACCATGTTTCTTACCTTGTAGGTTTTGTTCCAGTTCTGTTGAGCGGAGCTCGACATGGTTTTACTATACATCAGTCGTATGTCTGCTTACCGTCACAAAAAATAATGCCTTCAACAAAAAAGAGCTGGCCTGCCTGCCGAAGCTCCTCCAGAGAGGAGCGAAGGCTGGAGCTCTGTACTGGATCTTATTACAACCGCTTGTCGGCCGAAGCTCTCAAGCGAAGGCTGATGATGTGCCCTGCTAGCAGTTTGTGTCCGTGAAGCACTATCAATGGTCGTGTTATGCAATGCTGTAGAACGAATAGAAATCTTGTATGCTGCATCCCGCCG
The DNA here is from genome assembly GCA_023245775.1 of Candidatus Peribacteria bacterium. GTDB lineage: Bacteria > Patescibacteriota > Gracilibacteria > Peribacterales > Peribacteraceae > SICN01. Next base: position 1,768 of record JAHFJR010000027.1, read on the forward strand.
AAAATCCTCTCAATGGAAAAGAATCTAACAAATCTTCTTCGTTTTCAGCCTTTTCTACCTTCTTCAAAAATTCCTGAGCTCTATCACGCCTCAGTCCTCCAGCTCGGTTAAAGAATTGCCCCCATATTGATTTGGAGGTTACATCTGGACGTGGTGTTCCCATTTTGTCTGTGTACGATGGTGGAAATAACCGTCTGTAGTTTGCCATGCTATAGAGCCAAGAAATCCCCCGAACATTTTTTGCTTGAGGGAATTTTCCATGAATTTCAGAAAATAAAGATTTCAACTCAGCTTTTCGGATCTCCAATCGCTCATCACTCAAGGGTCCCTTTTCATACGGATCGTTGTTTGTAAAATGAATGTTTACTACTTCGTCTTCAACGGTGTAGCTGAAGCACTGACTCATTTTTTCCTTAGCAGCCTCACCGTCAAGTATGCCGAGTGCTGCAGTACAAAGTTTTTCGTCACTGTCGACATGCAACAGAAATTCCTTCCATTGCACATTTTGATTATCCAATTCTTTGTTCGCATCGAGTGGCAAGCCGAATTGGCGATAGAGAGTGGTATACGTCAGTAAAGATTTCTCAAATGGATCTCGACAAACACGAGCTGCTTGGTGTGCAAAGATGATTTGCAACTGAATGAATTCGCGCTGCACAGATCGTTGCTGTTCAGGTGTTTCATTCGAATTTGGTCTGCTTAGAACCTGCTCAATGCGCGAGGTCATTCCTTGAGATGCAACAATACTATTCGTTGAATCATTTCGCTCAGCGAAATCATTTTGAGGAGTTCTCTCTTTTTGACCATCCATAAAAATATTATACCATAAAATCGTTCAAATGTCTTGGAGCGGGTAACGGGAATCGAACCCGTCTCTACGCCATGGCAAGGCGTCGTACTACCAATGTACTATACCCGCGAACGAAAAGAGCTTGGCTATCCTACGAAAGGAAGGCTTTCTACGCAAGCACATGGATCGGTCGTCATGAAGACCCGACTTTTCTATCCTTCGCGCACGCGAGGTTCGTACCAGCCTTCGCTCCTCTACTCTCAGGAGCTATGGCCGGCGGGCAATTCTTTCGTAATGACTGATGTTATACTCGAAATGAATGCGGGATTCGTACAATGGTAGTACGTAAGCTTCCCAAGCTTAAGACGCGAGTTCGATTCTCGTATCCCGCTCCAGTTACTTCTTCCGTTTCGGCTCAGGTAATTCCGCACATGTTTTTTTGATGAGCTCGGACAGCCACTCGAGGTCCTCCCAGCGGTCTTCTTCAATCAGAAAATGCAGTTTGGCATTGGGATACGGAGGAGCTTCGGTCACGTTCCTGATGAAGTTCCTACCGGAAACTGTCGGCTTCACGAAGAGACAATCATCGCACACCAACGCCACGACTTTTCCATTGCAGTAGATCGCATACTCGCCGAACATCTTGCGACTGCGAATCTGCCCTGCATCACGCATCTGATCGACGAGGAAGTCGACGGTAGATTGCTTAGTGGCCATAGCGATAGTCTACATCTCGAAGGTCATCTTCACATTGAGAGATACTGTCTCCACTCACGTTCATGAGCGGATGACGACAGCGGGCTTCATTCCAAACGAACGTAGCAAGGAGAAGAATGGCTGCCACACCGATGAGCATCGTCTGCCCGCTCCACAACAATGAGCAAAGATGGTATAATACTCAGATGAGTGCATCTGCATCAGAACAGCAAGCCTCCCCTCTTGAGTTTCGCAATGCAAAAGCTGCAAAGGAGGTCCTCGGCCCTTCGACGCTACGACCGCTCATGGAGAACTGGTTCGACAATACCACGGATACCGGAAAAACAAGCCAAGGAATTCGTGAACGTTTGCTGGCAATCCTTGGCAGAGGAACTCGCAGGGCAGCATTGCGCTATGAAACTGAATACGTCGTAGAAGAACTGATCAATACGGGTCAGATGACCGTCGCGATGGCCAATGGAAAAACAATCGGAATGCTGGGGTACAAGAAACACACAGGGCATCTGCCTTCTTATCCATCGAGAGAAATCTTCGAATTGTGTAGAGCCTCGGTGCTACCGGCTTACCAACATCGAGGTGTGTACCCGCAACTCAAAGCATCTGTCTTGGAGCAGCTGTTTCGTGATCATCCACATGCACTCATTCTCAGCCTGACGAAGCAGGACGCAGTGAAGAGAGACAATATCAAACGAGGATATCAACCGATCTCCGCGGAAGATTTTCTCTCCGCTCGGGGATGTTCGGCACAGGAAATTGCAGTATGGTCCGCTGTGACACAGGAGCAGTGGACCCAGAAAGGATGGGAGGCATTCGTCCTTGATCGCACACAAGAAGCATGAACGGGACGCTCATCCATTGCCTGTCCGCCGTAGCTTTTGTGGTGCCCTCGACCCTCCTTCGCTCCGCGACGGAGCTACGGAAGGGTGGGCAGGAATTGAAAATGGTGCGCTCGGCGGGGGTCGAACCCACAACCTTCTCCTTCGGAGGGAGACGCTCTATCCATTGAGCTACGAGCGCGCAGTGAGACGAGTATACAGAAAGCCGTTGTTTTTACCTCATCCCCTAGCCCCTTCTCCCTAACCGGGAGAAGGGGAAACTAAAAAAGAATAGTCACTTTCAGGCGGTCCGCCGCCGTGGGGGAGCGTCATGGGATGGCTCGAGGCGGCGGTGCGCTTTCTTTGTTACTTTCTTTGTCGGGCAGACAAAGAAAGTAAGATGAGTGCAGATCAAAAAACTTCTCAGCATTCTCCGTCGTCACTCTCTCCACTTCCTCAAGGCTCACGCCCTTCACTTCCGCAATTTTCTCAGCATTGTCCATGACATGTGTGGGCTCACACCGCCTTCCGCGATACGGCTCTGGAGCCAAAAACGGTGCATCAGTCTCGACCATGAGTTGCGTCAGGGAACACTGCCGCACCGTCTCGCACACATCTTCCGATTTCTTGTACGTCACAATGCCCGTGAACGAGAGTAAATATCCCGCCTTCACAAAACGCTCGATATCCTGCCACTTCTCGGTACAACAATGGATGACCAATTTTTTCGGCTGCACGTGCTTCACGATCGTCCAGAGATCTTCGACCGCATCCCTGCAATGCACGACCGCAGGAAGATCGAGTTCTTTTGCCAGACGAAGTTGAGATTCGAATACGCGTTGCTGCGTATCACGCGGACTGTTCATGTAATGATAATCCAATCCAATTTCGCCGATCGCTTTGCATTTCGGATGTGCAGTCGACGCACGAAGAATCGGAAGATCTCGAGCGAAATCAAACTCCTTGGCATGGTGCGGATGCACGCCAACTGAATAAAATATATGTTCATACTTTTCGGCAATCAATCGAGATGGTTCGATATCTCCCATCGCATCGGAAATCGTGATGATCTTCGTGACTCCGGCTTGTCTCGCACGCTCGATGACTTCATCGAGGTCCTGAGCGAAATCCGGTGCCGCGAGATGACAGTGGCTGTCGATCATGCAGAGAGCATAGCAAAAATGACGCGGGCAGAATGCCCGCTCCCTTTGATCCTAGGAAAAACTAAAGAATAAATGGAGCGCACGTTCGGTGCGCGTTGTCGGAAAAAGAATCTCTAGATCGAACACCCTCGAACGAGCTCCAGTTTCTCCTCTCTCGACATGCTCTTGATCGCCGCTTCTCTCGACCGTGCCGCAGACAACGTCTTGAGTTTTTCATGATAGACAAAGGCAATCGGCCTGCGACCGCGCGTGTACTTCGCCCCCGTTCCATCATTGTGTTTCTGTTCCCTCGCTTTCAAATCGACACACGTTCCACAGTAGAGCGAATCGTCACTGCACCGAGCGAGGTAAACGAAGTGGGACATGGAAGAAAATGGTGGGTCGGGCGGGACTTGAACCCGCGACCAATGCCTTAAAAGGGCACTGCTCTACCAACTGAGCTACCGACCCGCGAAAAATGACAGAGAACGTGCGCAGAGTGTAGCAGCAGACGAAGTCGTCCGCATCAGCACGATTGAAAAGCTTGTACAAGGAAGACCGAACCTTCTATCATTCCGTCCTATGACTCAGAAGAAACGGACCGGCAAGAAAGGAATTACACTCCGTGATGTCATCGTGCATCTACAAGGTGTCAGCGAGCAACTCCTATCAAAAATTGAAGGGAATACTCATTCTATCGCGGAGAACACTGCTTCTATCGCCCAGAATACTGCTTCTATCGCCCAGAATACGATCGAGATAAAAAGTCTGAGAACGGAAATGAATCAACGCTTCGACGCTTTAGAAGAAGATCTCACCGCCACCATGAACGATACGGTCAAGATCCGTCAGCATGTCGGTATGGCAATGCTGGATCACTAGTCCCCCATGTCCTCCGTCTTCATCTTCCACGGCACGGGCGGAACGCCAGAGGAAAATTGGTTTCCGTGGCTCAAGAAAGAGCTGGAACAGATAGGTCACACCGTCACTGTCCCTGCATTTCCAGATACCTATCATCCGAATCTAGAGACGTGGCTGGCTACCATCAAGAATGAGATGAGTGAGATGAACGAAGAGACAATTCTGGTCGGACACAGTATCGGCGCCACTCTTATTCTCAGAATCCTCGAGCGACTGAGAAACCCAATCCGATCCTGTTTCCTCGTCGCACCTGTCTCGGAAAAAATAGGCGATGAGTGGGATACACTGTTTTCGGGATTCATCGACCCTCCGTTCGACTGGGACAGAATCAAAACAAACGCTCAGAAGAGAGAGATCCTGCATGCCAATAACGACCCGTACATTCCTCTCTCACACGCAAGGACACTCGCCAACCACATCGGTGCGGAGCTCACAGTGATCTCAGGCGGAAGACATCTGAATCAAGCCGCAGGCTTCACCGAATTTCCTCTGCTGCGCAACAGGATTTTCCAATAAATTTGGCCCCATAAACAAAACCGCCTCAATAGTGATAGAGAGGACGGTGTTTGTTTGTGTCATTTTGCGGTTGAGAGGCGAACCTCTTTTCCACTTGATGACACTACCAGTATAGCAAATGTGGACCGAAATGACAAGAGCATTCTACATCGTTTCCAACCTTCCCACATGCGCTACGATACGCGCATCGTAAAAACTGCTCTCATCACTGGCGCATCGGGGGGGCTCGGGGAAGAATTCGCGAAACTCTTTTCCGCAGATGGCTATGATCTCGTACTGGTTGCGAGAAGCAGAGACAAGCTCGAGAAACTTGCAACAGATCTGCACGCAAAGCATGACATCACGGCTACGGTGATCCCCTGCGATCTCTCGCTCCCCAATGCTGCAAAGAATCTCTGTGAAGAACTGAAGAAGAGAAACATCACCATCGATGTACTCGTCAATAACGCAGGATTCGGTGCCTATGGACCATTTGCCGAAACGAACTACGAACAGGAGAAGAGTCTGCTACAGGTGAATATCGTCGCCCTCACTGACCTCACGAAACTCCTGCTGCCGGACATGGTGAAACGCAGATCAGGGAACATCCTGAATGTCGCATCGACGGCGGCATTTCAAGCGGGTCCACTCATGGCCGTGTATTACGCGAGTAAGGCCTACGTGATGAATTTCTCGCTCGCCCTCAGCGAAGAATTGAGAGGAACAGGCGTCACCGTCACCTGTCTCTGCCCTGGCCCGACGAGAACGGGCTTCGAGGCAGGAGCAGGCATGACCGCATCAAAACTCTTCAAAGCCGGATCGATGGATGCGATGACTGTTGCAAAGATTGGCTACGACGCGATGAAGGCAGGTCGGCCACTGATCGTCGCAGGACTGCTCAATAAGATCGGTACCTTCATGACACGCTTGATCCCGAGGATGTTTGCGGCGAAAGTCGCAAAGTGGGTGCAGTCGCCGATGTAGCGCATGTTTACGACTCAATATTCGTCCCGTCCAAACGAGAGAGAAGTCGATCGATGTTACCAAGGACGGTCGTGCTTCTACCTTTCATGGCCTGCTCAATCGCCATACGCTGAGCCGTTGATCCATCCTTCTCTGCCTGCACATCGAAAAAAGCGGGAGAAGTATCGGTATCAGTTGTAAGATCAGGCGTCATAAAGTGAAGTGGGAAGAAAGTAAGTGACCGCAGTATCCGAAAAGAAGGACAGGATCGCCATCGAGGGAACATCTGAAGTCGGCCTCTCTCCAGCAAATGTTTTCCTTGTAAGCAAAAGACGAGGAAGCCGAAGTGGTATGCTTGCCACATGAAAGTGGCTCTTGTTCATGAACTCCTGACCATGCGCGGAGGAGCTGAACGCGTCCTCAAGATTCTTGCGGACATGTTCCCCAGTGCTCCAATCTACACACTCCTCTTTGACGAGAAGAAACTCGGCGACTGGTTCCCGAAAGAGCGCGTTCGTACAAGTGTCGTGCAACCCACTTTCCACTTTCCCCGTCCGACCGCATCTGGGCGGGCACTTTCCACTTTCCACTTCAATCACCACCTCTACCTTCGCAAGTTTCCCTCCGCAGTAGAAGCATGGGACTTCTCGGAGTTCGACCTCGTGATCTCGACCTCCTCAGCCTTCGTCCACGGGATCATCACCAACGGAAAACCGAAACATCTCAGCATCATCAACTCCCCTGCTCGATATCTGTGGGATCGAACGCATGACGTTGTCAAAGAAGCTTCAAAAGGACCTCTCGGTTTCTTGAAACGCTGGTACGTAGAGAAAATATTCCACACGCTCCGCATCTGGGACAGCGAGGCGGCTGACAGGGCCGATGTTCTTCTTGCGGCATCAAAAACCGTACAGAGGAGAATCGAACTGTACTGGAGACGCGAGAGCACGGTGCTCTATCCGCCGATCGATGATTTCTGGTTCAAAACCTCCCTCACCCCTAACCCATCCACTGAGGGGGGAGGGGCAAAAAAGAGGAAATCTTATTTTCTGATCGTCTCGACCCTAGTCCCCTACAAGCGCATCGATCTCGCGATCGAGGCATGCAACGCGCTCGGCAGACATCTGAAGATCATTGGCGAAGGACCCGATCTTGCGCGCCTGCGGAAACTCGCAGGTCCAACCATCGAATTCCTTGGCTGGAAATGTCACGAAGACATCGCCGAACAGTATGCGAATGCCACCGCAACCATCTTCCCCGGTGATGAAGACTTCGGCCTCGTGCCTGTCGAATCCATGGCCTGCGGCACCCCCGTGATTGCCTACCGGAGCGGCGGTGCACTGGAGACGATCGTTGAAGGGGTCACAGGGGAATTTTTCGATGAACCAACGAAAGAATCTCTGCAAGAAGTAATGGAAAAATTTGATCAAAAAAAGTATTCAGTTGAAACCTGCCGAGCACAGGCTAAACAATTCTCGAGGGAGGGATTTGAAAAGGGATTGAAGAGAGCAATTGCATTGATCATGCAATGAACGCCTGAACGCGGGAAGCATCCCGCTCCCGTAATGCTGTACATTTTTCATTTTCCATTCTCAATGTTTCAATTTCTCACGCCCTAGAACATTCCCTGCACACTCGGTTGCTCCATTCCTAAAAGCTCATACGCCATCTTTGTGGCGACTCTTCCCTTCGGCGTGCGTTGCAAGTAACCACACTGCAACAGGTACGGCTCGTAGACATCTTCCAGCGTTTCCTGTTCATCGGATAACGTCGCCGCGAGTGCACCAAGTCCAACAGGGCCACCGGAAAATTTCTCGATGATCGCAAGCAGGATGAGTCGATCGGTCGTATCGAGGCCTCTATCGTCGATCCCGAGTGAGGTGAGCGTCGCCTTCACACGCGGCATCGTGACGAGATCCTCATTGTTCACCTGTGCGAAATCACGAACGGATCTCACGAGACGATTGGCGATACGAGGAGTGGAGCGGCTTGCGCGAGCGAGGAGATCCGCCGCCGAAGGCTCGATGTTCACCGAGAGAATTCGCGACGTGCGGCTCACGATTTTCTGGAGTTCCGGGGCGGTATAGAATGCCAATTTGAAGTTGTGGATGAACCGATCACGAAGCGGCATGCTCACGGCCCCCGCCTTCGTCGTGGCACCAATGAGCGTGAAGGGCTGCAGATCGATGCGCATCGAACGTGCCGACGGACCCTTGCCAATCACGAGGTCGAGCGCGTAGTCCTCCATCGCGGAGTAGAGCACTTCTTCGATTGCCGGACGCAGACGGTGGATCTCATCGATGAAGAGGATGTCCCCCGCCTGCAAGTTCGTGAGGAGGGACGCGAGATCCCCCGGTTTCTCGATCGCGGGTCCAGAGGTCACACGGATCTGAGCATTCATTTCCTTGGCGAGAATGTATGCGAGGGTCGTTTTGCCAAGCCCCGGAGGACCGTGCAAGATCGTGTGTCCAAGCGGCTCGTTTCTCTTCTTCGCCGCCTGCAGATAGATGAGCAGATGCTGTTTCAGGTCCGACTGCCCCACGTAATCGGCAAGGCAGAGGGGACGGAGTGTTTCTTCGACCTCCTTCGCCTCTTCAGGAAGCGCCTGCTTCTCGAGCATTTCATCTTTGCGTTGGGTACGCTTGATCGTCATGGGACAAGTATAGAAGAGATAGAGGGATACTCAATCAAAATGACGAGGGCACCTGCTTGCCGTCAGGCAGGGAATGCCCGCTCCCTTTATTCTATGGAATAACAAAGATCAAAAGGAGCGCACATTCTGTGCGCGTCGTGATCGTCTTGGCAATTGATTGGTACTACAATCGTCCCATGTTCACACTCGAACCCGCCTCCGTCGCTCTCATCGGTGCCAGCGACGAAGAGAAAAAACTTGGCCATTCCATCTTAAAAAATCTCAAAGACAGTGGATACAAAAGCAAAATCTATCCCATCAATCCGAAACACACCGAACTCCTAGGCATCCCTTGTTTTGCTTCCATAGGAGCCATTTCCGAGCCTATTGATCTCGCGGTGATCGTCACACCTGCTGCAACAGTCTGTGATCTCGCACAGGAGTGCGGGAAGAAGAAGGTGAAAACGCTCGTCATCATCTCCGCAGGGTTTTCGGAACTCGCGACGGACGAAGGGAAGAAGCGCGAAAGGGAACTGCTCTCCATCGCACAACACTATTCCATGAGTATCGTGGGACCCAACTGTCTCGGCATCCTGCGTCCATCCATCGGTCTCAATGCATCGTTTGCGGCAACACCTTCGAGGTTCGGAAACGTCGCACTCATCAGTCAATCGGGTGCGATGGCCGTGGCACTGCTCGACACCTGCGAAGAAACAGGGCTCGGTTTCTCTCTGGTTGCCAGCATCGGCAACAAAGCAGATCTCGATGAATCGGATTTCCTCGAAATCTGCGAGAGCGATGAGAGGACCCAGGCGATCGGCCTCTACCTCGAGAGCATCAAAGACGGCCGGAGGTTCGTCGAAACCGCGAAACGCGTGAGTAGAAAGAAGCCCATCGTGCTCATCAAATCGGGAAATTCTCTTCGAGGATCGATGGCCGTTTCATCGCATACCGGAGCACTCGCAGGTTCCACTGCAGCTCTCATTGCAGCCTGCAGATCAGCCGGCATTCACCGTGCATCAACCACCGAAGAATTCTTGGATCTCCTGTCTGTGCTGAGTACACAACCGCCGCTTCTGAGTAGAAATATCGCCGTGATCACGAATGCAGGTGGACCCGGTGTCCTCGCAACCGACCGTGCTGAATCCGCTGGACTCACACTCGTCGATCTGACGGAAGGAACAAAATCAGCGCTGAGACACGTGCTTCCCGAAGCGGCGAGCGTAAGAAATCCCGTCGATGTCCTCGGAGACGCACGGGCGGATCGGTACGGTGCAGCGCTGCACGCATGTGCGGAGGATCCAGCAATCGACGGGATCGTCCTCGTCCTCACACCGCAAGTGATGACGCCCTGCGAAGACATTGCAAAGGTCATTGTCGAGAGTGCATGGGGGCATCCTCTGATCCCCATCGTCACCTGCTTCATGGGCGGACCACACGTACAGAAGGCTAGAAAAATTCTCTCCGAAGCGGGGATCCCCTGCCTCACGACTCCTGAAGCGGCGGTACAGGCGATGTCGGCATTGTTCAAAAAAGAAACACAGGTGAACCCTCTGGAAGAGAAAGACGCCGAAGATGATCGTTCATCAGCTGCATCGGCGCTTCTGAAGAATCAAACGGGGCTCCTCTCTGAGGAACTCGTCGATGATCTCTTTGCATTGTATGGTCTGCCGACTCCGAAAGGTGCAGTCGCAACACATGCAAAAGAAGCTCTCGAGATTGCTCAGAGCATCGGCTATCCCGTCATCGCGAAAATCAGCTCTCCCGACATTCTCCATAAAACCGATATCGGAGGAATCGCCGTGAATCTCAAGAACAAGAAAGAAGTAGAGCAGGCGTACCGAGACATCCTCGCATCATGCGTAGAACACGCACCCAATGCGGCTCTTCGCGGCATCCTCATCCAACAGTTCCTCCCCATCGGAAATGAATTCATCATCGGCGCGATCCGCGACCCGAACTTCGGCCCGCTCGTGATGGTGGGACTCGGCGGGATCTACACAGAACTCTTCCGTGACACCTGCTTCGCCCTCGCACCCGTCACAGAGAACCAAGCGTACGACATGCTCTCGTCACTCAAGTCTTGGAAACTTCTCACCGGCATGCGCGGCAAAGGCGCACTCGATATCGATGCACTCGCCAAAACCATCTGCAAGATTTCAACACTGATGACCGACTGCCCGACTCTCTGCGAGATCGACCTCAATCCCGTACTGGTGGCACAAGACAAAATCGTCATCGCGGATGCGAAGGTGGTGGTCGCAGATCGGGCGTAGCGCTCTCGACGAGAATCCATCGATCGTTGCCAGAACTCTTGCTACACTGCGATAGTGAAGAACACACTCCGCGTCGCCTTCGTCTTGGCTCTCGTCGTCGCATCACTGGGTGTCGCCGATTATTTTTTCAAGGAGCGACCGAGATTCTTGGCACAGCGAGACCAACACCAAGAGCAAGAGATGGCTCCACCTGCGCCCGTGCAAGACACGCACGCATCAGAAGCAATGCAACCACCGACTGCTCTGCCAACAGAGACTGCACCTCCCCAAGCGAATACTCCTGAACCTGTAGCGAACCCCGAGCGTCGCGTCGTCAAGAAGGGAGTCTCGACCAAGAAGAAGGAGAGTATCGATGTCCATGCCGTACTGGCCGATCTTCACTTCCTTATTACTCCAACCGAAGAGAAGAGTCTGCTCGCCCTCACTGCGCAAGGAACAACGGTTGAAACGGTCGTCCTGCTAGAACAGAATGATCGCGCTGCACTCTTCTCGTGGCTCGAGAGTCCCGATGTGAAGACGATCTTCTCTGTCCTCAAACAGTCACTCCAAGAACATTTCTCACCGCAGCTCAAGGACTTGATCGATGAAGTGCGCACCGAGGAGGGCGGCCCACCAGTCAATGTACTCAGCTTCATCGATCCGGCCATCAGCCCAGAGAGCGTGATCATCATCCGCGTCAGAAACCGCCTGTACGAGTTCCATGTTGCAGAGAGGAGCGCGGATGCGATCCATCAGCTGATCGGAGCCTTGAGTAAGTAGTCCTCTGTTCTGTTTGCCTTTTTTCGGATCACATCATTCTTTGGTGGAGCAGCATTTTGGATGCCTCGTTCCGGTCCTGACCCCTGCCTGCCGGCAGGCAGGTCCCGTCCTCCACTGATGTGGAGAGGAGGTGGCCTGTGTTTCACTAAAAACAGTGCGCCCTTCTCCAGCCCTCAGGCAGGAGAAGGGTCGGGGATGAGGACCGTCAAGGCTGAAGCAGAGAACAGTAGACGCATTGCTCATGTCTGCAGCTTCTGTGTACTCCATCAAAGAATGATGGAATCCTTTTTTCGTTGCCTCCCTCGCCTTCAGATCGCACATTGACAGGTCTCCATGAGATCTTTACAGTGCCTCCGCTATGGCAAAGAAAATTGTAAAAGTCGTCAAAGTGCAAGCCCGAGGTGGACAGGCGAACCCTGCTCCACCACTCGGTCCAGTCCTCGGTCAAGCTGGCATCAACATCCAGGAGTTCTGCCTGAAGTTCAACGAGAAAACGAAGGGGCAGATGGGACAGGTGATTCCTGCCGAGATCACGATCTACGACGATCGCAGCTTCACCTTCATCCTCAAACAACCCCCGGCCTCATTCCTGATCCTCCAGAAGATCGGCAAAGAGAAAGGGAGCGGTACACCGAACAAGGAGAAGATCGGCAGCATCACCATGGCCCAAATCGAGGAGATCGCAAAGGCGAAGATGTCTGATCTCAATACGACCGATCTCGAGGCTGCCAAGAGAACCATCGCCGGCACCGCGAAGAATATGGGAATTGTAGTCTCGTAAAAACTACATCACTGAATCACTTCATCAGCAAGAGGTTCTGCGTGCTGATCAGGGAAAAAACGCTACGCTCTCCGATAAGCATTTCCCCAATTTTTCATGAACACGCTCCCCATGCTCTTCCAGTCACCTCTGCTGGTCGCTGTCCCCATTGGAGTGCTCCTCACTCTTGCCTTACTCATGACAGCAGGTCTGCATGTCAGCGGTGCCAAACCGGAAGGCGTGGCCAAGGCGTCGGGGTCCTACATTCTGAAGACATTTGGATTGATCCTCGTTGGCTTGAGTAGCGTGCAGATGACCTTTGCAACCATCACGATGAAGATGCCTTCGCCCCCCACCATCTTCGCACTCGTGCTGCTCTTCTCCATTGGTCTCGGTGTCATGATCCACGAGAGTCGCAGAGCGGCGAGTGTCGATGCTGCCTCCCTCGCAGTGCCTCACCTCGTGTTCTGCTACCTCTGCAAAGTGCTCGGAACGATCGTCGTCCTCCTCTCGGCACTCTCGCTCATCATGACCTTCATGTTCGCAAAGAGTTCCACAGGCTGGGAGATGCCAGCAACTCTCCTGTTGCTTGGAGCACTGCTCACGACCGCTGCTTCCGTCCATGTCGAGGGGAAACCACAGGTGAAGAAGAGGAAGAGATAAAGGAAAGCTTGCCTTTTTCCCCTCTCGTAGGCAAACTCCCCGAGCTCGTGGGACCCAGCACCCTTCCGAGGTTACGTGTACGTTGTACGATTCCGTAATGAGGAAGCAGTAAGCTTGGAAGGGTGCTGGGGAACCCTCTCTCTACCACGTTCCCCCCTTCCAGATGACCTCTCAGAACGCTCTGCTCCAGAAAGGCGGTAAGAAGTACCGCACAAAGAAGAATTTGATCACGAAACCCATGCACTCGGTCGCCGAGGCAATGGCGCTTCTACCGAAGGTTACTTCCGTGACCTTCGATGCAACGACCGAAGCACACATCCGCATCGGAGCCGACATGACGCAGGCAGACCAACTCGTCCGCGGAACGGTGAGTCTTCCACATGGAACCGGAAAGAAAGTACGTATCGCTGCCTTCGTCACGGACGATTTCGTCGACGAAGCCAAAAAGGCAGGTGCCTCATTCGCCGGTGGAGCCGATCTCATCAAGCAGATCGAGGGAGGAATGCTCGACTTCGATGTCACGGTTGCCATGCCGCAACTCATGAAAGATCTCGGGAAACTCGCGAAAGTCCTCGGACCAAAAGGGCTGATGCCAAGCCCGAAGTCGGGCACCGTATCAGATAAACCCGGCAAGGTCATCCAAGAGCTCACGAAAGGCCGCATCGAGTTCAAATTGGATAAGCAAGGCATCATCCACACGAGCTTCGGCAAGGTCAGCTTCGGCGAGCAGAAGCTGAAGGAGAACTTCGATACGCTGCTCCAGGCCGTCCGCGATGCACAGCCCACTGGCATCAAGGCCGGCTACATCCTGAGCATCTCCGTCAACCCGACGATGGGGCCGGGGATCAAGGTTGCTCTATAGCAACACTGCGCGCATTTTTTCGCGCAGAAGGTGAATGCTTTCCTTCTTGTTGGCATAGTAGAAAATTTTCTGGGCTAGAATGAAGGCTTTTTGTTTACTGGAAGCCAAGATATGCTCAGATTTTCCCTAATTCATCATGAAAAATATGTTCTCATTGCAATTCGCGTCGTC
>JAHFJR010000004.1:0-9517 GCA_023245775.1 Candidatus Peribacteria bacterium
GGAACAGATCAGGAAATTCCTTGATCTCTATAACAACGTGCAACCCCATCTCTCCTTGTCTATGATGTCCCCAAGCCAATATTCCGATCAGTTGTCACATTTGCGGTGAGACATATCGCCAATTTACATTTCACCTTCTTCTCGGCATGATGCTGACATGTTCGACGTCGTCATTATTGGTCTCGGCTGCGCGGGATATACCGCTGCCGTCTACTGCGCACGGTATAAGTTGAAGGTCTACTTGGTCGGTGCCGAGGAAGGCGGAATGGGAAATACCGCTGCCGAAGTCGGCAATTGGCCTGGCATCATCGATATTCGTGGGCCGGACCTCATGGAGAATTTCAAGAACCATGCGCTTAGTTTTGGCGACAGTGTCACGTACAAAATTTCCCGCGTGAAGCAGATCGAGAAGATCACGGGAGGATTCAGCGTCGAGATTGAGGGAGCGGAGAAGATCGAGGCGAAGACTATTATTTTCGCAACAGGATCGAATAAAAGGCACCTAGGAGTCGAGGGAGAAACGGAGTTTTCCGGAAAAGGTGTGACGTACTGCGCAACGTGCGATGCGTTCTTCTATAAGAACAAGGATGTCGCCGTGATTGGAGGAGGGGATAGCGCTGTCGAGGGAGCTGCAATCGCGGCGCAGGTGGCGCGCAAGGTCTATCTGATCCACCGCAAGAACACGTTTCGCGCCGAACCGTTCTGGGTGGATAGGGTCAAAGAGAAGAAGAATGTCGAGTTCGTGCTCGAGCGAAACGTGAAGAAGATTGTTGGTACGACGAAAGTCACTGGCGTCGAACTCGATCAGCCTCATAATGGATCGAGAACGATTCCGGTTGATGGAGTCTTCATTGAGATCGGATCCAATCCGGCGGTCGATCTGCCGAAGCAACTTGGTTGTGCTCTCGACCCGCTTGGTTTCCTTGCCGTGGACAGCGCACAGCGAACGAATATTGCCGGCGTATTCGGAGCCGGTGATCTGACGAGTGCCAGCAATCACTTTGCGCAGTTTACGACGGCGGCAGGCGAAGCGACCGTCGCAGCGAACTCGGTGTTCAACTTTTTGCAGAGCGGGAAGTAGGAATCCTGATGTCAAAAAAATCAGATTTCAAATGTGATGAAACGAATGGCATTTTTCCGTGGCATAGAGGAACGACCACACTCAGGAAGTCCCTGTTGAAATCTGTTTTTTGACATCAGGATTATAGGCAGCATTCAGATTTCTCTCTAAGCTTCGTCCATGTGGTTCTGGCTTATCTTGGGATCGGCATCGCTCTGGGCATTGATCGAGGTGTATGCCTCCGCTCTTGTGCATCGATACAGATTGAGCTCCTTTTCATTTCTTTGGATACAATCGTGCACCAGCGTTCTGCTGCTCCTAACGTTGGCTGCCTTTCTCCCTCTTCGTATCGCGCATATCCCCGTCATTGTTGTATTTGCTTTGAGCGGATACCTCGGAGATCTCTTCTTTTACCGTTTATTGAAGCATCTTGATATTTCCATCGTCAACGCGGGATGGGCTCTACTTGCTCTTCTTCTGAGCGCGGTCGGTTTTCTCTTTTTTGGTGAATCATGGTCGTTTCCCGAGACCGCGGGTGCCGTCTTGATCCTGAGCGGGGTGCTGATGCTCTCGTTCTTCCATGCTCATGTTTCCTTCGTACGTACCATGGGTTCTCTCGTGTGCATGGCCCTGCTGTATGCGCCGCTGTACGTTGTCCGGAAGTGGGCTCTGATGCAGGGGGTTCCTGTTCCTGCATTGTACTTCTGGCTCTTCATCGGACGGGATGTTCCGGCGTTCATCTGCCCGCTTCTTCTTCCTTCGAAGCGCAGATTTCTTGCATCGGAGCTCTCTCCGTTCCTTTCCATCCGCTTTTTCCTCCTCAATGCGTTTCCGGTTCTCGTCTGTTACGTGGCCGAATATTTTACAATACGTGCGTATGCCACCGGTCCGATCTCTCTCATTTCGGTGACGGCAAACGCACAGCCGTTTCTGGTGATTGCACTCGCGTGGGTTTTCATCCGGTCTTTTCCCCATCTTGTGCCGAAGGAATTGCTGACATGGCAGTCTGTCAGCATCAAGGTCGTCAGTTTCTCCATCGTCTTTCTGGGTCTTGCGCTCCTTGCTTCGTCCCAGTAGAGTAGCGCGGCTATGCCACGAGGAAAGAAGACCGTGTATGCCGGCTTTTGCAGCGAATGCAGTCTGCGCACATGCAGCGTGCGTATCATGAAGGCAAAGAAAGCGGACTTTCGTGAGCTGATGAAATTCTGTCCACAGTGTCGGAAGAAGACGAAGGTGAAGCTCAAAGAGGAGAAGCATTCAAGCTAGAATAAATTGAATGCGCTCTGTAGCATGAGCATCATGAAACGTTATCGTAAAGCCGTATCGGCACTTGTTCTCAGGGCGACTGAGGTGTGTTCGAAAGAGGGGTGCAAGACGATTGACCAGATTCTGCTTGTCCATAAGCCACGAAGATTTGATGCATGGCAATTGCCACAGGGTGGGATCGAAGCAGGGGAGACGTGTCAGCAGGCCGCAGTGCGTGAGTTGCAGGAGGAAACAGGATTGGTTGTGCCTGAGGTTCTGCATACGAGCTGCGAGCAGTACTGTTACGATTTTCCTCCAGAGTTCATCGAGCGACACAAACCGGTGAATGATGGTCAAATATTGTGTTTCGTTGCTCTGAGAGCCTCGCCAGAGGCCAAGGTTGTCGTCGATCAGAATGAAATCGATGCGTACGTGTGGGTGTTTCCTGAGCAGATCCGTACCTACATCACGCGGGAGAAGTATTTGGAGGTGATCGAGAAAGTGTTGAGGGAAGTACAGGTATGAGAAAAATTCCAAAATCCAAAAACTACATTCCAAGAATGAGTACTTGCTATGAAGATGATGGATCGAAAACTCACACAACCAGACTCAAGAAGGCCTACCTTGGAATGTAGTTTTTGGATTTTGGAACTTCGCTGGATGGTGTGAGGTAGAATCTCCGCATGCGTTTGACCGAGCTTCATCTTGAACAATTCCGTTCGTACGAGAAACTCCATCTTACCTTTGATGAGAGCGAAAGGCAGCTCTTCGTCGGAGAGAATGGAGAGGGGAAGAGCAATCTTCTTGAGGCAATCTCGTTTCTCTCCATGGGGAGGTCGTGCCTGAGGGCCCAGAGTGAAGATGTCCTGCGATGGGGGACAGACTTTTTCCGTGTGAGGGGGTGTGTGATCTCGGATGAGGGCACGAGTTCGACACTGGAGTACGTCTTTCAGAAGAGTCCGAGGCGGAGTGCAGCGATGTTCCTTCAGGATGTCCGTACGCCGCTCCTGCACTTCATTGGCGCGCTTCCCACCATTGTGTTTCTACCACAAGATCTCGGCATGTTTACAGGCTCGCCGTCCGCTCGCCGCGGCTTTCTCGATGCACTCCTCTCCCAACTGAAGCCTGATTTTGCAGGACACCGTATTGAGTATGAGCAGATTCTGAAGCAACGAAATGCACTGATTTCGCGTATTGCTGATGGCGAGGCGTCTCTTGATGAGCTGGATCTCTGGGATGGTCGACTCGCGACTGCGGCTGCAGCGCTCACGGAAGAGCGTGACGAGTGTATCGCACTCTTCAATGAAACATTGTCGGCAACAGTGGTGACTCTTGGAGAGGCGGAGTGGTCCGGAGCTCGGATTCTGCATGAACGCAAGACTCGTTCGAGTGATGCGGCTTCTATTGAAGTAGAACTTCTTGAGCTCTTCGCTACTTGCAGGCAAAAAGATATCGCGCTCCGTGCGACAACGGTCGGTCCGCACCGTGATGATTGGCATATCCAAGCACTCGGGCATGATATTGCAACGTTTGCATCGAGGGGTCAGCAGCGCGCAGCATTGCTCGCATTACTCCTCACGAGTGCGAAGCTCTTCGAGCAGGTTCGTGGTGAGCGTCCGGTGATCCTGCTCGATGATGTGCTCTCGGAATTTGATGCGCATCACCAGCAGGCACTGCTCACGTCACTTGCTGGTCATCAGGTGATGATCACCTCGGCACATCAGGTGAAGTTGAAGGGAGAGGCGAGTGTGTGGAAGGTGGGAGACGGAAAAGTGGAACGTGCAGAGTTGAACGTGGAAAGTAAAAGAGCCTAGGCATTCTTCCCAAAGGAGCGGGCATTCTTTGTACATGCTCCATAGAGTGCCAGTGCCAAGCCATCCGCAGCATCTGCAGGTGTTGGTATCTCTTTCAGCTTCAGCATTCGTTTCACCATCGTCTGCATCTGTTTCTTGTCGGCTGTGCCGTCTCCTGTGATGGCCATCTTCAGCTCAGCTGGTGTGATTTCAATGATGTCAATTCCTTGCAGTGCCAGTGTTGCGAGGAGCACGCCGCGTGCATGGGCTGTCTCGATGGCCGTGCGCTTGTTCTTCGCGAAGAAAATTTTCTCGACGACCGCGAGGTCCGGCTTTGCTTCTTTCAGAAAACTTCCGAAGTCATCCGCCAATTCCCGCAGTCTTTCCGGAAGCGGCAATCCGCTGTCTGTTTCGATCGTGAGCCACTCGATGACTCGTGGTTCGGAGTGCGGGTGAATCTCGATCAGACCGAGTCCTACTGTTGTGAGTCCGGGATCGACTCCGAGCATGCGCATGATGGAAGTGTAGGCCATTTTCTGCTATACTGAAGAGATTCTCTCGTTCTCTCTGTGATCCACCACAACACCCATCATCGTCACTTCATCGCAGCGCCGCTCGTTGCGCTTCTGCTCCTTGTCGTTGGTACTCTTGATCGCTCGCTTCCCGTGCGCGCATCGTCGGAGAGCGGACTGATTGAACGCATGCTCTCGGCTACGGATACCCCGAATCAATTCTCCACTCCCGCTGGCGTGACTGGACTCCTCGCTCCGCATTCGCGTGTTGCCCTCCTCGAGGGCGGTCAGATGTTTCGTCTCGAGAAAGGCTCATTGATTCTGCGTGGAGCGGGGATCGCCTTGGTGGATATTGGATTCGGCGTTCGGGCGGGGGTCATGGACGGATCGATGCTCACTTTGCATGATGATGTCTCTGCTTCCGTTGTTGCGCTCAAAGAGCCGGTTGCTCTCTCCGAGAAGGATGCGATCCACATTCTGCCTGTCGGATACCAGTACCGTATCGATCGTACTGGTATTGCGAAACAGACACGCGTGCCCGACAGTTGGTTGGAGGGTCAGATTGCCGGCATCAGCGCGCTTCCTCAGACCGATGTCCCTCCGATCAGTGCTTCCAGATCGAACGGGGAGATGTTGCAGTCGCTCCTCGATACGCTCATCACTTCCGATGCTCCGCTCAGCCCTGCGATGCAGTCGCAGCTTCGCGATGTGGATCCTCTGAGCCGCCTGAGTCTTTTGATGACGATGCTCAATGTCAGCTCCGATCAGCCGATTGATCGTGTTCGCTTGTCCGGTGTTCTCAGCGTTGCGGAGAGCGCATCTGATCCTCTTGTTCCTCTTCTGGCGCTTCTCCACCTTTCCTTTCAGTCCGATCAATTGGATCCGATGGCTTCGGCGCTGTTGGCGCGACGTTTCATCGCATCGTTTTCGGATGAGAGAACGGAGTGCATTACGGCTATTCCAAGGATCGCTTCCACTTCGCTCAAACCCCTTCCAAAAGAGCTTCTCGATGCTTGGGTGCAGATCACTCTCCGGTCAGCGAGCAAAGATGCCTCACGCACTGTTTCATTATTGCAGGGTCTGCTCGGCTCGTTGCCTGAACGCTACGAGGCCGCAGGATTTCCGAAGCAGGCGTTGCTCTGGAGGCAGTCAATGGTGCAGATCGCGAATCCCATTGCCCTGCTACTCACTGGACCCGAGAGAGAGACGTTCCTTGGAGAGATAGCTTCGGCCGTGCGAAATCAGTTTACGATCGACGACTCTGCCGTTTCTGTATCGTCCTCCGCTCCATCCGTTGCTGTGAAGACGTACTCGTCCGATGAGCTTCGCATCCTCACGCGTGAAGTGCTCGAACTGCACCATGTTCTCTTCACGGCTACAACGCAGATCATTCCAGATGCTTCCTCTGAGTGTGCAGCTGTGACCTCTGTCTTTCTTTCGGAGTATGAGCAGGATACTCCGTACACCTTTTCCTTCTGCCCAGGGGACTGGACCATTCGTTCCATTGTGCGTTCGGGGATCCCGTTGCCAAATAGTCTTCCTGTCGATCAATTCTTGCACACATAAAAAAGCCCCGCACTGCGCGGGGACTTGTGCATGATTGTTGCATTACTTACAGCCGCAGCTTCCGTCCTTGCTACCGCAACTGCCGCAGGAGGAAGAGCAGGACTTGGAGCACATCACGATTTTGTAGACTCCGCCCAAACCGACGAGGACATAGACGACGGCTTCCACTTTCATCCAAGAGCCGAGGAGCATGTGCACGACGTTCCAGTCAGCACCTCCGGCGAGCCAGCCGAGACCGACCAGTCCCCAGTTCAATGCGCCGATGGTGACGAGGATGCAGGCAAGTCCTGCGACCGGACATTTCTTGTTACACATATAGAGAGAAATGGGAAGAAGATAAGAACGTACGCCACTGTTATACGAAGAGGGCAAGAAATTTGCAAGTAGTAGGCTTGTACACGCCAAAATATTTGTGTCGAAATAACATGTTGAACAAAAGAATTGAACATTGATCTGGGGCAGAAAATTGGTGGGCGACGGAAGACTTGAACTTCCGACCTCGACATTATCAGTGTCGCGCTCTAACCAGCTGAGCTAGTCGCCCATTGATGTGAAGGAAATCCGTTTCTTGCTCGCGATCATAGTAGCGAAGCTGGAAGCTGCCTGCCCGACGAAGCCCGAAGGCGAAGGCGGGAGCTCGTCGCTCTTATAGCTTGCGCACGATACTGGAACTCCTGCTCTGACTCAAGATGAGGATGGGATTTGTCTCTCCTTTTCTATCACATGAACTGATGTCATCGCACGTTACTTCCGAACCGTTCCTCCCTTCTCTCTCGCGCGTTCTCTGAGGTGCGAAATGCGCCCGTAAATCCGTGCGATCCGTGGAACGAAATGCATGCGCATTTGCGTGTCCTGTGCCTCGAGCACCAGTGTCCCGAAGCCGAGCAGGTTCTGGATCGGTCCGTGTTGTGATTTGTGGATCTCCTGAAAGTTCCAGAGATCCATCGATTGATGATCGTCGAAGGAGAGGAGCGTTTTCTTGATGCGGTGCACGCGCCGATCGGTGATGACGAAGATGGAGAGGAAGTAGGTGTAAAACCGGAGCAGAAAATTGAGTTGCACGATGGCGAAGATCGCGAAGAGCGCGATGAGGATACCATGTCGACTTTGCCATTCCGGAACCTGCAGGATTCCGAAGATCACATACCCGCTTCCTGCGAGTACGGCGGACCAGAAGATCATCGAACTGAATGGTCCGAGTAGGCGAATCCAGTGCTGACGGAAGTAGAACTGGAATTGCTCATGGACATCCCGTCCCTGAAAGTGCATCTCATCCGATGGCGGGTGGTGTCCTACCACAGGAAGGAGGAGAAGAAGATGAAAACGGCGATGAGAAGCAGGGTATGGAGAAAGGCGACGAGACGGAGGCGCGTGAGGGTGAAGAAGCGAAAGAAGGACTCGTCCATTTCATGCGGAAAGGAGAGTCCGGCTGCTTTTCTGTTGAAGATCATCCAGAGGACATATTCAATGCTGGAAAGGAGAAGGCCGATGGTGATCCATGCGGTGACCACAGCAACTGGTGATGATACTCTGTTGACTGCCGGAATGCATTTGTTTTTCAGAAATCAAACGCGCGAAACACCTGCCTGCCGGCAGGCAGGTCGCGCGCTCCAGTTCAAGAAAAAAACATGAACGGAAGCGGATTCGGGACTGCCTTTAGGCAGGTCTGTTCGTGCTTCCCTCATGATGATTCTCTCAAGAGAGTCCTTGCATTATTTCTTGTAGATCTCCGTGACACTCTTGCCACTCTCGATATGCGTGAGCACTCTTGCGAGCATGGGAGCGATGGTCAGTATCTTCAGGCCTTTCACTGCGTTTTTCTTGACTGGCATACTGTCGGTGACGATCACTTCCTTGAATGCGGCCTTTGTGAGATTCTCGATGGCTTTGCCCGAGAAGACGGCGTGTGTGGCGGCAGCGTAGATATCTTTTCCAGCACCGCGCTTCACCAGCGCCTGCTTGGCCTTGGCGAGCGTTCCAGCCGTATCGATGATGTCATCGAAGAGGATGCAGGTCCTTCCCTCGATGTCTCCGACGACTTCTAGAATTTCTGCTGTGTGGTGTGCGGATCGGTGCTTGTGCATGATGGCGAGATCGGCACCCATCAGGTCAGCGAGTTTCTTTGCCCGTTTCGCGCCTCCCGCGTCCGGTGCGACGACGACTGGATCCTTCAGATCCTTGGACTTCAGGTATTCAGCGAAGATCGGCCGTCCGTCGAGTGCGTCGACGGGGACGGAGAAGAATCCTTGAATCTGTTCCGAGTGGAGGTCGAGAGTGACGACGTGGTCGGCTCCGGCATGCTCGAGAAGACTCGCGATCAGCTTCGCCGAAATAGGTTCCCTCGGTTCTGCCACGCGGTCTTGGCGTGCGTAGGGGAAGTGGGGGAGTACGACGTGCACGGTTTTAGCGAAACTCAGGCGCGCTGCCTGACACATCAGGAAGAGTTCCATCAGATCTTGATCCGGATTGCGTGTGCCTGTCTGTAGGAGATAGACATCCTTTCCGCGGATGGAATCCTCGAACTTCACGTATCGCTCTCCGCAACTGAAGGCTTTGAGTGTGACGTTCCCAAGCGGACAGCCGAGTTGCTGTGCCAGTGCGCGTGCGAGCGCCGGATGCGATGATCCCGAGAACAGATGCATACTGGCTACTAGTATACCACACTTTTGATTGCCCTTTTTCCTTCTTGCCCTCTTGCCTTCCCGTTATACTTCCGCCGATGTCCGATTCTTCCACCAACAATCCACAGTTCCGCATCGTTCTCGATGCATTGATTGTGCTCTATCTCTTCATCACGATTGGCGGTCTGTTCACGACGTTCACCCATAGGCCCTTCTTTCTTCTCACTGCGTTGACGGACTTCAGTTACGGGATGTTGGCTCCCTACCAAGGTGATGAGGATCAGAACTATGAGTTGGCAGTGGTGGGATGGGACGGACAGGGTCGGTCCACCCTCGTTGCGACAGATCAGTATTTTCCAGGAGACAAAGGCGAACGCATTTCACGTCAGCTCTTTGGGACATTCACGTTTAAGACACCCTTTGGTCGTGCACAGAAGTACGTTCCTTTCCTGACGTATATTCTGAACTATGAAGGTGCGAAAGGCCATCCGTACGTACGTCTTGAAGCCTATGAAGATCAGTGGACACGATCTCCGCAAGGGTACGATGCTCTGCGCATGAGAGCTCTACATACCTTCATGACACAGGTGCAATGATTGCCGCCTTTGTCACTCGCTGGGACGTGTTCTTTCACCGCACTGTGCCCCCCCATCTGCTGGCGATACTTCGGATTTCCTTCGGACTCTTCCTGATGCTCTACTGGTACACGCAGTGGGTGCA
>JAHFJR010000004.1:9527-57802 GCA_023245775.1 Candidatus Peribacteria bacterium
CCTCTGAACAAGGACTGACGGTTCCCCTGTATCGGATCGATTTGCCTCTCTTCCTCTTCCTCTTCCATCCGCCCCTGTGGTTCGTGCAGAGTTTTTTCGTGTGTGTTTTTCTCGCGCTCTTCACGTTTACGCTTGGTCTCTTGACACGTACGAGTGCTCTCTTGCTCCTTGTCCTCTTCCTCTATTTTCACTGTCTCACCCAGTATCTTTTTTCGACGTCGTTCTATCGCCTCTATGGATTTGCTCTGCTCGTTTTCCTTCTCCCCGGAGCGGATCGAACGTTCTCGGTACAGATGTTGCTTGAGAGAGGCTCTTTTCTTGCATGGGAGCCAATTTCGATTCTGCCGCAGCGGCTCCTCGCACTGCAGGTCAGCTTCACCTACTTCGGTGTAGGGTGGCAGAAGCTCTATTTGCCTGATTGGCAGAGTGGGGCGATTCTGCGCAATGGTTTCATGGGAAGGTGGGCAACGGCGTGTGCGTTCTTCTTCGCGCGTCTCCTTCCGCCTGCTGCCTTCGATTGGATGGTGGCCACCGTCAAAGTCTTCGAATGCTCATTGCCCTTCGGCCTCTGGAGTCGACGTTTTCGCGGATGGTTCTTCGTTGGCGGTTTCCTCTTCCATACTCTCGTTACTCTGACCCTCAGCATTTGGTGGTTTCAGGTTCTCGTTCCTCTGTACATCGTTTTTCTCACTCCGGAGGAAGTGTATGAGGCTGTGAAGAGAGTGAGTGGGGGCTCCCCTCTGTTCCAGAAAAACAGAGCTTCCTTCTCCGCCGCAGTGGAGAAGGATCGAGGATGAGGACCGTCCGTGTTACACTTCTGCCCATGCACGTCCGATGGTCCTCGGTTCGCGGGATGCAGGTGGTGTCTGACGAGACGCAGCTGACCGTTGGTCTCTTGACACATCCACTCATTAACGCAGACACCGGTCGTCTCCTTGGGTTCTTCGTCGTTGGAGTCGGGGCGGATCTCTTTCTCTCCGTCCTTGATATCGTCGCATGGGGGATGAGAGTCCATGTGCGCTCCGTCGATGCTCTCTCTCCTCCAGGGGATCTCATTCGTTTGCAGAAGTTCCTTGCAGATCCCCGTACGTTCCTTCATCAACGGATTTGCATTCGTGAGTCAGGAGTGTTCCTAGGAGTCTGCGCAGATCTGCAATTTGACACTCGTCAATATTCGATCGAATGGCTCTTCCCGCGGAGGATGTTCTTCTTCCGTACTCCCATTGCTGCCCAAGAGATCCTCGAGGTTACCCCTGATGCGATCTGGGTTGAGGGGCCACTACGACCGATGAAGGAATGCATACTGGAACGATCTGATGCACTGAAGTCGTCTATGAAGACTGAGGCAACAGCCTCGACACGCATGTAGTAGGGGCGCCTTTCTTTCTACAGCAAGTGTGAAACGAAGGTGACGATGACACGAGCGAGGAGCACGACGATGATACCAGCGATGACGTAGAAAATAGTTGTCTTCGCCTTGTCCTTCTCCCCTTCGTCGCCACCGGAGACGATGAGACGGATACCGGCGATGATGACGAACACCACGCCAATGATGAGGATGAAGTCGAGGACGGTTGTGATAATGGTAACAATGGCGGCTTTGAGAGAATCAACACCACCACCACCTGCGATACCGGGGATCGCCGATGGATCACCAAGAGCGAAGGCGGAGTTCACAAACATTCCTGCAGTAGTAACGGCGCTCGAGAGGGAGGTGAGGAGTTTCTTCATAGGGGAGAATGAGGAGAGGGACGCAGCCGATTATCCGAGGCCTTCCCCTAGAAAGCAAGCGCATTCTTTTCATTCATGTGCTGGAAGTATTCTCTCCAAAAAGACCCCCGTCCCTTGGGGGTCTTTTGAAAGGAACATTGCTTTCCTCTTTCCTACAGCAAGTGTGCGACGAACGTGACGATGACACGAGCGAGGAGCACGACGATGATACCAGCGATGACGTAGAGAATGGTTGTCTTCGCCTTGTCCTTCTCCCCTTCGTCGCCACCAGAGACGATGAGGCGGATACCGGCGATGATGACGAACACCACGGCAACGATGAGGATGAAGTCGAGGATGGTGACGATCACGCGGACGATAGCATCCTTGATACCACCCGTTCCTTCGTCAGCCGCGATGCCGGGGATGGTGTTTGGATTGCCGAGTGCAAGGGCGTTTCCAGCGAAGAATGTCGCAGATGCAATGGCGCTCGAGACAGAGGTAAGAAGTTTCTTCATAGGGGGAGAGGGAAGGGGAATTGGACTGATTATCCTAGTGGCAATCTCGGAATGCAAGAGCATTTTTTCTAAGTCGAATCATCGATCACGATGCACCAGTCCTACGACGATGATCAGAAAAGCTGGTAGCGTGTACCACAGATCCTGATGCAGGATCAGGAGCTGGAGAATGGCGCCACTGAGCAGGAATGGGGAGAACAGATTTGCCGCATGGATTGTTCGATCGAGGATTCCTGTTCCACCGAGATACGTTAGGATCGTCGAGAGCATGAGTCCGGCGATCGCGAAGCCAAAGAGTGTGGTGTAGATGATACCGAGGAGGTTGCCCGTATCTTTCTCGTGGGTCAGGCAGATGCCACTTCGCGTGAGGAAGATGATGATGCAGAGCGTGAAGACGAAGATCTTCGTGATGGGAACAACGGTGGGATCTCCAGGGATGCCGACGGATCGAAGTACCGCGTCCGTGCTGCCGATCAGAGAGAGCACGATGTGACCGATGCCTTGGGTTGCGATCGCTGCAATGTACACAGCGATCATGAGTGTCACAGATTGATCTTTGCCGATGAGAAAACTGTAGCTCATCACGATCGCGAAGAAGACGAGAATCAGGAGATCCCAGCTGAGGGGGAGAGTCTGCATGCGGGAAGGGTAATCCTTTGTAGTAAGAGATCAACAGAATTGACAATGGACAATGGACCCCACGTCGTCCAGTGCATTCAAATGAACTGGACTTTGAGGGGCAGGCAATTGACAATCCATGCCATGAGGCATGGATGGTTGTTTTCATTTTCCATTGTCCATTATCCATTTTCCATTTCTCATCTTGCGTCACGGATTCCTCCTCGTCGCCAAACCTTGCGGCCCAACCAGTCACGACATTGTAGCGCAACTTCGCAGATCTCTCGGTGAGCCGAAGATCGGGCATCTGGGTACGCTTGATCCTCAGGCGGATGGCTTGATGGTGGTTGCAGTTGGGGCGAAGGCACTGAAGGTGGTGGAGCTCTTCAATCAGCTTCCGAAAATCTACGAAGCAGAAGTGACACTCGGAGTGGAGAGTACGACGTATGACCGCGAAGGCGTGCTTACCGAGCTCGAGCCGAAGGTGGGTTGGATTCCTCCTGAGGATGCCTCGCGCATCCAAGCTCTCATCGACGATCGATTCATCGGAAAGACCGAGCAGGTGCCGCCGATCTTCTCCGCTGTGCACGTCGGTGGCGAGCGCGCGTATCGCAAAGCGATGCGGGGAGAACCTGTTGAGATGAAAGCGCGAGAGACGATCATCTCGCAGTGCCGTGTAACGGACTATCATTTCCCTGTGGTGACACTGGAGGTGCACTGCGACTCGGGAACCTACATCCGTTCACTCGCACATGATCTCGGTACCTGTCTTCGTTGCGGTGGGTACCTTTCGGCACTCACGCGGACGGGAGTGGGGGAGTGGTCACTTCGTAGTGCCGTTCCTCCCGAGAACATCACCTGGACAGATGTCGTACCCCTCAAAGACATTCTGGCGGGATGTACCGGACGTGTCGTCACCGATGCCGAATGGACAGAGCTCCGGCATGGTCGTCTGATCGAAGGCGATTTGGATGGCACGAAGCCCTTCGTCGCTTGGTACCAAGGATTGCCCGTTGCGATTCTCGAGAGGTCGAGGAAGCGTCAGGGAATGCTCAAACCACGGAAGGTGCTGTAGGAGGGGATCTTGAATCATCATCGATCCTCACGTAGGATCCGTTGGCTCTTTGCACTCCATCATTCTTTGGATCGGTAGCTCAGTTGGTAGAGCAGGAGACTCTTAATCTCTTGGTCGTGGGTTCAAGTCCCACCCGATCCACCATCACGAAGAATCCATGTCGTACTCTATGCCGTTTCCCATAGGGGGAAGAGATGCCTTGATGGGTTTTCTGATGGCGCTGGGTGTGACACTGTTCCTCAATGCTCCACTGTGGACATCGGTGCTACGCGGAGGTGAAAGTGGACGCCAAACGGTCGCCATCGAGAGTAGTGAGGAGCTTCTGTACCTCGCACGCGTACGTGAAACGGTGGATGGCTATCCGTCGGCTGGGCAACCGTTCGTGTGGGAATTGCGATCGCAGTGGTACCCCGCCGGATCGCTCGTCGAATGGCTCGTAGGCGTACCGATGCGCCTCGGACTGACGATCAAACAAACATCGATGCTTGCAGATTTTTTCGGGCCACTGCTCTTGGTCCTCTTGCTGTGGTTCGGCGTTCGTCCCCTCATCGCATCGCGTGGGTGGCGTATGTCGCTTGTGTTGCTGGTGTTCGCCGGTGCTGGACATGCATTCTGGAAGCGGCCGATTCATCCGCAAACCAATTTCGTTCTTCCTCTGACATACATTGCCTTGCTGCTCTCCAGATACCGCGATCGTCTTCCTCTGTGTGCCGCGAGGTCCGCGCTCGCTGGTGTCATGCTCTACACCTACCCGTACCACTGGACCTACTGCATCGCCGCCGAGTCATGCATGGCGATGATGCACATCGCTATGACGCACTCGCGAAGGCAGCAGTGGCTCTCGATCATCGCGTTGGTGTTGCCGTTTTCAGTCGTTGCAGCGCCATGGCTTGTATGGAGTCTGCCGATGCTACACACCCAAGCCTCTATCGACATCGCGCATCGCCAAGGAGTCTTGGATAGCCGTCTGCCGACTGCGCCACTGTTGCAGTTGAAGCTCCTCCTTCTCTGTGCTGGTATCGCGTACACCGCATACAGAGAACGTACGATGCGTCCGTTCTTGCCACTCTTCGCACTCATGGCGGCAGGGTTCATCGTGTTCAATCAGGCGATGCTCACCGGCAAGGAACTGGCGTTCTCCAGTCACTATGGGCCGCTCGTCGACATCGTCATCGCCATTGCATTCGCATTGATCCTGTCCCATTGGTGTCAGAAACGTTGGCTTCGCTACGGGGTGATCTCACTTCTGATGCTACATACACTGGTCCTTGACATTCCCTTGATGCGGGGCGAATTTCAGGCATTCGCTCGGGCTTCTCTTCAGCGCGACCATGATGAACGTTCGATCGTCCAGCTGGGCGACGTGCCCGGAGAAGTGGTGATCCTAGCCCCACTGGACATCGCCGATAGCATCCCGGTCTACACCGACGACTATCCATTGCTCTCGGGCAACACCATGATGTCGCCCCTCACGGATGACGAGTTGTACGCGCGTGCTGCGCTTCAGGAAGATCTGACGGGTGAGAAGTTGCCTTGGAGTATGATCGTCGGTTTTGGACCGTCGCACACTCAATCGCGCGACCGTCGTCTCTGCGCATGGATCCGACTGCTTGGCCGCTCCTGCGTCGTGCCAGACCTTCTTGAGTATCTGCCCGAGAGATGGCGAGATTTCGAACGTCGCCCGTCTGCAGTGAGCGCCGATATCCTGAGATCACTCCATGAACGACATGTGTCCGCTCTTGTCCTCGCGAAGCCGCCTCCATGGCTCGAGCCCATGCTGAAGCCGGTGCGAACCGTCGGAGAGTACACGCTGTACACTTGGAAGGTGGAAGAGAAGAAGTGAGCAGGCAGACTCCTGCCGCCGACCTCATGTAGGAACCTCTGAAAAATGCCTTCTGCTTCGTCATCTGCGCCACTATTTCCTTGTTCGGGAGCGCCATGCCTGCCTGTCGGCAGACAGGCTTGGCGCGGGCAGCATCCCGCTCCCAATCAAAATTTTTGAGAGGTTCCTCTACTTCAGCTGAGCATTCGCTGCTGCTTTCACATTGGCAATGATCTCGTCTTTCAGGTCGGAGGCAAGTTTCTTCACCAGTGTCAATTCGTCTGGCTTCAGTTCGCGCTCGATGTTCTTGATGATCTCATCGGTTTTCGTATTGCCATTGTCCCGTGCGAGTGAGAACCATGCGTACGCTCTTGCGATATCGGACTGCTTTCCCTCTCCCTTCGCTTCCATGACACCTAGGTTGAACTGTGCCTCTGCAAAATTTTGCGTCGCTGCCTTCGTGAACAGATTCAAAGCCTTTCCAAAATCCTGTTTCATTCCTTCTCCCCGATACTCCATCACACCTAGGTTGAACTGCGCTCGTGCATTCCCCTGGTCCACTGATTTCTGAAACCACTGCTGTGCTCGTTGGTAATCTTGCTTGATACCTTCCCCCGTGTAGTACATCACACCTAGGTTGAACTGCGCCCGCTCGTCGCCCGCCGCTGCCGATTTCTCGAACCACTGTTTTGCCTTCTTGAGGTCCTTGGCGACACCATCTCCGTCATGATAGATCGCACCCAGTTCGAACTGTGCACTCTTGTCACCGTTCATGGCTCTGGTCTCGAGTGCAGCCTTCGATTCGATACTCTTCGTTGCTTCGCTCACAGGAGGCAGTACCTTCTGCCCACAGGAGACCAAGAGGAGTGCGAGCAGGACAAGAACGGGAGTGCGAATGGATCTCATGTGCGCGAGCCTACACAAAGCTTTTCCTTTCTGCCAGTGTTCCCCACTAGACTATTCTTTTTTGCATTGTCAAATCATCTTGCGTCCCTACTCCTTCCGACTATACTTCGCGCGTTCTACTCTTTTTCTGCTGCTTCCTATGTTCGATCTTGAGCTTCGTTCACTGTCTGGGGGAGGTGGTTCTGGTGGCGACGATGACGACGATGACGATGACGAGCCTGTGGAACTTGGAGATGAGGATGAGTCTCTGTTTGATGGTGACGAAGATGTTCTCGATGACGACGACAACGGTCTCGGCAAGGTGGGTGATGAGGATGATGATGACTTCTAGGCACTGCGCTGATCGATGCCTTCCATGGCATGTCTCTGGATCGTGCGCCAGTCATAGGGGAATTTGAATGTTTCGAGTGCTCGAACGAGACTCGCGAAGCAGAGCCATGGATTGCTCGCTTCATAGATGAAGGCATTGCCCGTCTCTTGCACAGGGTTGTAGTTTTCCAGGAGTGGTGATGGCATGGAGACGGGGATCACTCCGTACCGAAGCACGTTGGCGATGTCCTCTTCCTCGGTGTCACTCGAGAAGAAGATGGCGATGTCAGATCCTGCGAGCATGCTACGAAGGTGCTCCTCGTCATCGGGGATGATCGCGATGCGGTGGCTTGCATTCTTGGTGAGTGTCGTGAAGAACTCTCCATACTTCTTCGATCCACGTCCGCGAATGACGATGCCGACGGGGAGTTCGAGGATGCCCGCGATGGTCTGTTCCATGAGTTCACCACCGAGGGCATCGGTGATGCCTGCAGGAAAACAGATCACCGGCTGCTTTGGTTCGGCGATCCATCGAAGCTCCTCTTGGAGGGCTGTCTTGTTCTCTCCTTTATGTTCGGCAGTACGAGCCGAGTACTTTCGTGCAATCTTGTTGTCGTAGGCAGGCGTGAGGATCGGCATGAGGATGGGTGTTTGTATCTCCTCAGTATAGCGGAAAACGGCTCTGGGATCATGCTGGATTGGTTGTAAAATTTTGATATTGTGATGTTGTACTCATTAGGCAAGGAACGTATTGAAGGTAAGGAAGGTAGGGAAGGAAAATCTCCTTCAGTACTTTCCTTACTTCTTTACCTTCTCTTTAATACCTTCCATACTTTCCACACTTTCATTCTCTTCAATACCGTATACGCATGCGTCACCTTGTCATCGTCGATGGACACCATCTCCTATATCGAGCGTACTGGGCGATCCCGAGGTCGATGAAGACCTCCTCTGGAGAGCAGGTGAATACAGCCTTCGGATTTGCGTCGATGCTTCTGCAGATCCTCAGGGTCGAGCAGCCCGATCAACTCCTCTTCTGTTTCGATGCGGACGAGGACACCTTTCGTCACAAGGAGTACCCCGAGTACAAGGCGGGACGCAGCGCCACACCTGACGATTTCCATCCGCAAGTTCCGAGGGTCCTGCAGCTGCTTGATGCGTTTCACATCAAGATGGTCTCTGGCAATGCCTACGAGGCTGATGATTACGCCTGCTCGTACGCTCGTCTTGCTGAGAGAGCGGGAGGACGCGTCACCATTGTCACCGGCGACCGAGATCTCTTCCAGCTCAGTTCCGAAACGATCCGCGTCGCCATTCCCTACAAGGGATACCAGATGCCGGAGTACATGGGACCCTCGGAGATCTTCAAGAAATATGGAGTAACGCCCGCACAAATCCCCGCGTACAAGGGGTTGGTGGGAGATGCGTCTGACAATTTGCCTGGTGTGAAAGGCATTGGCCCGAAGGCGGCCGAAGCACTCCTGCAGCAGTACGGTTCACTGGAGTCGATCTACGAACACCTCGGCGAGATCAGAGCCTCGTGGAGGACGAAGTTGGAAGCCGGAAGGGAACAGGCATTCTTCTGCCAACGCATGGCACTCCTCCTCGATACCATTCCCGCATCGATCCCCCTGGAGGATCTTGCGTTTCAGGATATTCCGACGAAGAGTATCGAAGATTTTTTCTCCACTCTCGAGTTCACACTCGTTGCAAAAAGATTTCGGATGTTCCTGGAGACTCCCTACGGGCGAACACATTTTCTGATGGATGGAACGCAGTATCCTTCGAGTGCACAACTTGTTTCTGAGGGAGCGCCAAAGAAAATTCTGGAGACGACACAGATGACATTATTATAGAGTGTCACTCCATAGTCTTGCACCTGTGTCCATTGATCGAGAAAGACCTTCTAGAAGCCATCGTCTACTTTTTGTACTCAATACAATTTTGATGAATAAAAAAAGTGAAATGAGATCATTCTTTTCGTATCCTGACTCAAGAAAAAATTTTACTTGTCATCGTTTTTTTCGTCACCTTGAATACGTAACGTAGTCAGATGTCTCTTGCAGCTCTTTTACTGACTTCTCTAGACTGTAGTCCGATCTAGAAAGAGATCGCTCGCTTCGGGCGTTTTCACCTCCATCATCACCCTTCCTTCTTATGGCCAAAGAACGTGTTCTTGCGAGTCTTGATATCGGCAGTGCGAAGATCCGCACGGTCGTTGCCGTTGTCGATTCCTCTGATGGTGGGCAGGTGCCGAGCGTTATCGGTGTTGGACTCTCACCCAGTCTCGGGATGCGCAAAGGCCACGTGATCGATATCGAGGAGACGATTCACAACATCATCTCCGCTCTCGAGGACGCTGAGCGTATGGCCGGTGTGCCGATCAACCACGTGTTCGTTGGGATGAGTGGCAGCCACATCGAGGCGTTCGACAGTCGTGGTGTCATTGCGATCTCGGGCAGCGAGATCCTCGTCGAGGACATCGCGCGTGTGCTCGAGGCTGCTCAGGCTGTCAGCATCCCCAGTAATCGACGCATCCTGCACATCGAACCGAAGAGTTACGCTGTCGATGAGCAGCGTGGCATCAAGAATCCCGTCGGAATGACCGGTATCAGATTGGAAGTCGAGGCGCACATCATCACGGGGCAGATCCAACATGTGAAGAATCTGGAGAAGTGTGTCGATCAAGCTGGCGTCGATATCGATGCGTTGGTTCCTGCCACCATTGCGATCTCTGAGGCGGTCCTCACGAAGCGGCAGAAGGAGTTGGGTGTCGTGATCATCGACATCGGCGCTGGTTCCACCAGTGTCGCGATCTATGAAGAGGGGACGATCCTGCACTCGGTCTGTCTGCCGGTTGGCGGAGAGAATGTGACCAATGACATCGCGATTGGTCTTCGCACCTCCATCGACACGGCGGAGAAGATCAAGATCGAGTTTGGGTCCGTGCTTCCATCAGAAATCCAAGAGCGGGAGATGATCGATCTCTCGACTGTGAGCAAGATGGATACGCAGACCATCAGCAAGAAGTACATGGCCGAGATCATGCAGGCTAGGTACTACGAGATCTTCTCGCTCGTGAAGGAGGAACTGAAGCGTGTTGGTCGCGATGGTCTCCTCCCCGCAGGTGCGTTACTGACGGGGGCTGCGGTGAAGGCTCCGGGAGTGCTCGACATCGCGCGCGAAGTGCTCGGACTCCCCGTGCAGATGGGCTTTCCAGTCGAGATCGGAGGTGTCATCGAGAAGGTCGATGACCCGGCGTACGCCACCGCACTCGGCACACTCCTCTGGGGTGTGCGTGAGGGTCAGCACCATGGACACGGTTTTTCGATGGGTAATTTCGATGTCAAGCGCGTGGTGGGTCATGTCGGTTCCTGGTTCAAGAATCTCCTTCCGTAATTTTTTCGCGGATCTCAGATCCACTTTCAACTGTCCACTTTCAACTCTCAACTTTCCACTTTCCACTTCGTCCTTACCCCCCTTCCCATGTCAGACACTCTCCGCTCCCTCTTCTCATCCTCCAAGAGCAGTTCGAGTTCCGGCTCTGGTTCCGGTGCTGCTGCAGGCAAGAGTCAGTCGTATGACGATGCTCCCCCCTCTGCTCCATCGTCCGGTTATCAGGAGGTGCGTCCAGACGTTGCTCCGAATGCGATCATCCGCGTCATTGGTGTCGGTGGTGGTGGAACGAATGCCGTTGCACGAATGATCAGTAGCAAGGTTGGAGGGGTCGAGTTCATCGCCGTGAATACGGATGCGCAAGCACTCTTCCACAATGCTGCGGCGACGAAGGTGAATATCGGCAGAGGCACGACACGTGGCCTCGGGGCAGGAGCGAATCCGGATATTGGTCTGCAGTCGGCCAAGGAGAGTTCCGAGGAACTGAAGAAGGTGATGGAGGGTGCGGATCTCATCTTCATCACGGCGGGACTCGGAGGCGGTACTGGTTCGGGTGCAGCTCCCTACATCGCAGAACTCGCACGCAGCATGGGTATTCTGACGGTGGGTGTTGTGACGCGTCCATTCAGTTTCGAGGGGCTGCGACGCAGAAAGCAAGCCGATGAATCGCTCGAGTCACTCCGTGGCAAGGTTGATACACTCATCACCATTCCGAATGACAAAGTCTTGTCTCTCATCGACAAAACGACCCCGCTGACCGAAGCGTTCCAGATCGTCGATGAGATCCTCCGTCATGGAATCGAGGGCATCGCGAGTCTCATCACGGTGCACGGACTCGTGAACGTAGACTTCGCAGACGTTCGGTCCGTCATGCAGGATGCTGGTTCTGCTCTCATGGGCATCGGGTACGGCACCGGCGACAGTCGCGCGTCCGAGGCGGCGCGTGCTGCGGTCGATTCTCCGCTCCTGGAGCTCAGTATCAGTGGTGCAAAGGGTATTCTCTTCAACATCACAGGTGGGAATGACATGAGCATGTTCGAGGTCGACGAGGCGGCGCGCATC
This sequence comes from Candidatus Peribacteria bacterium, assembly GCA_023245775.1. Lineage (GTDB taxonomy): Bacteria > Patescibacteriota > Gracilibacteria > Peribacterales > Peribacteraceae > SICN01. The sequence goes on from JAHFJR010000004.1 coordinate 20,944, forward strand.
GTGACGGAAGCTGCTGATCCCGAGGCCAATATCATCTTTGGGGCTGTCATCGATGACGCGTACACCGGTCAGGTGAAGTGCACGGTGATCGCCACAGGTTTCGAGGAGAAGAAGGATGCTCCTGTGTCCATGGCGGGTGCTCCGCTCCTGCGGAGTGTGCCGGCATTCAAGAAGATCCAGGACCAGGCGAAAGCGGATCGTCCCGATGAAGCCGTCCTCAAGATGACCGGACAACAGCTGAATGAAGAGGAGCTGGAAGTGCCGACGTTCATGCGGAAGAAAATTGGGAAGTAGTCACCCTAGCATCGTTCCTTCAGGAGGGTGATTGTAGTCGCATGTTAGATGGTTACATGGTTCAATGGTTGCAAGCATCCTCCTTACATTCTATGGAGAAAAGGTATGTGAAATTGAATGATATTAGGGCGTATATAATTGCATTTCATCTTTCCAATGAGGTTTGGGAGACCGTTGTACATTGGGATTTTTTTGCAAAAGATACCATTGGTAAACAGTTTGTTCGGGCAGTGGATTCAATTTCTGCAAATATTGCTGAAGGATTTGGACGTTTTACAAAGAAAGAAAAAATTCAATTTTATCGCTATGCTTCTGGTTCCTTGAAAGAATCTTTTGATTGGAATGAAAAGGCAAAGAAGAGGAACCTTTTTTCATCGGAACAGTATGATCATATTTTTGAACAATTAAATTTCTTACCTAGAGAAATCAACACACTCATCAAAATTACGAATAGCAAATTAACCATTTAACCATTGAACAATGGACGTTTTCATTCAGAGGGTTGACCCCACACTCGATCTTCCCCGCTATCAGAGCCTCGGGGCTGCCGCGTTCGACTTCGTCACGCGTGAGACCACGGTGATCCTGCCGAAAGCCATGGGATTCATCCCGAGTAATGTCATCGTGAAAGTTCCCGAGGGGTACGCACTGCTCCTCTTACCCCGTTCGTCGCTTCCTCGCAAAAAAGGTCTCATCTGCCCACATTCGCTTGGACTCATCGACCTCGATTATCACGGTCCGAAGGATGAGATCTTCGTGCAGGTGCAGAATATCACGGATGTGCCCGTGACGGTCGAGAGGGGAGAGCGCATAGCCCAGGGACTCTTCGTCAAGATCGACCGAGCGGAGTGGACAGAGGTAGCTGACCACGGTGCACAGACGCGAGGAGGGTTTGGGAGTACGGGAGGATAATGTGATATACTGAAAGTATGCGTACGTGGGAGTATGATCCGGCAACACTGGGGACAGATGATGCTGCCGTGCAGTGGAAGCTCGAGCGGCAAGTTCTCTATGGCATGAACAGAGGGGAGAAACTTGACGCACGACTTCTCAGGAAGTTCTTGCCCAAGCTTCATCTTCCGCCGGAGTACCGACGTTTTCTTCGTCTTGTGCTCTCATGACGCATCCTACGATTCTCACCGCTCATCAGCGCGAGGTTCTGCGGTTGTTTGCCTCTGAAGTCGATCTTTGTGATGCATTCGTACTGAGTGGAGGAACAGCTCTGGCAGCGTTTCATCTCCACCATCGGCTTTCCGATGATCTTGATTTTTTTTCACTCGAGCGAGTCGATGACCTTCGCGTACGTCGTTTTGTGGATCGCGTCGTCCATGCACTGTCTGCGAAGGACCAAGAAATGCGTCGCATTTTTGACCGACACCTGTTCTTTCTGACACTGCAGGATGATGCTCTTCTGAAGATTGAATTTACTCATTACCCCTACCCTTCTCTTGAAAAGCCACGCATCATCGATGGTCTTCGCATCGATGGTCTTCGGGATATTGCTGCGAATAAACTGGCAGCAATGCTCGATCGGTTCGAGCCGAAGGACTACTATGATCTTTTTTTGCTCATCCAAGGTTCTCCTGGTCTTGCACGTTTGCGTGCAGATACGGAGAAGAAGTTTGGTATGCGGATTGATGCTGTGACTCTGGGTGCTGCGCTTGTTCGGGGCGATTCGCTTCCGATTTTGCCACATCTTCTCACTCCGATCGATCCGAATGTGGTCTCTGCATTTTTTCTCTCACTCGCCAGGTCGCTCAAGAAGGAAACAATTGGTTGACCCTCTTCGTCAAGATCGACCGAGCAGAGTGGACGGAGGTAGCTGACCACGGTGCACAGACGCGAGGAGGGTTTGGGAGTACGGATATCGTTGATTAGTGATGTGATGACGGAGGTGCGAGATGTGGCTTCGCATTCCCGTTATCGTCGGAGTTCCAGAATTGCTGTGCTTTCTCGAGCGTAAAGTCACCATTTTCTGGGATGAGCTTTTTGTCTTCGGCGTAGCTAGCGAGGAATGTTACCACTGCAGGCATATTCCCTTCCATTTTCTTCTCAAGCTGATCGACGAATGTGGATGTTGCACTTTTCATGCGTACGTAGATATCGTCGCTTTTTTCGAGTAATTTCCCAGTATCGGGATCTTTTTTTCCATAGATTCGGAGGAGTTCTTCAGCACTGTCATTCTTTCTCGAGACACCAATGAAATCTTTAATCTTAAATCCATCAATTGTGTCCATTCCCAAGGCTTTGCAGAGGTCCACGGTGAAATTATTCATATTGTCTCGGAAGACACTCGTCTTATTGTTCCCCCCTGAGACAGGGGCCTGTTGGTCGATCTCTTGCCAGCTGAGGTTTGGATCTCTGTTATCCGTACCGATAGCGCCGATTGACTTTCTAGTTATTTTATTGTCCCACATTGCATAGCCTCCGAGTGTTGTTGCAAGTTTTAGAATATCGCGCTGCGTAATGGGAGGATGGCGGAACTTCGCCTTGAGGGCGAAGTACTTCATGAAGGAGTTGTAGCCCACGTATCCGTTTTGTAGGGCGGCTGGGGACATTCTCCATTGGCTTCCGGATTGGAATGTGATCATGTTATCGATACCCGAAAATCCAAGATGTGTGATGTACATTGGGACGTCTTCGTGATCGATGTTTTGCACGTTCTTCAGTGCCTTACCGACGCGTTTTGAGACGTTATAGTCGAAGGCGACAGTGTTATAGAGGAAGGCGGTCATTTTATTTCCCGGTTCAAATGGATCGTTATACTCCGTGACCTTTCTTGAGATTTTGTCGATCTCGTAGTAGGTGTTGTTTTGTCCACTGGAGAAGAAATCGATGAAGGGGAACTGATTCAGAATCCCGAAATTTTCACCAGAGAACGCACGCAGACGGTCGATGGAGAGCAGGCCCGACTGAACACCCTTGATGAGATAGAAGAATTTAGCTTCCATGCTGGATTTGCCGTTGTACATGGCATGGAAGAGAATTTTTTCGTAGAGGTGTGGGTTTACCTCTTCCTCCTTGGAGGCCGTGCCTGCCTTTACTTTCTCCCAGTTTTGTAGCATTTTCTTCAACTCCGTTCCATGCATGCCAAGGGCAGAGAGGTCGTCGGCGTAGTTGGTGAATTTGTCTGTGCCGCTCTTGATGCTACCGTCGTTTTCGGTCTTCCAATTCTCATACAGGTCTTTGTCGCGCCAGATGTCTGCGATCATTTTCTGAAGCCAAGAGTTACGGAGACGCGTGTCTTTGAGACACGCGTTTCTTGGCATATGGTACCCTGAGAAGAATTCCAGCTTCTTCCAAAGTCCTTCGCTGTCGTTCCAGTCTAGACGTCCATGGTGTGCCAGGAGCTTGATGATGGCTTTGAGCTGATCGGTATTGGTGACTTTTGGTAGGTACTGGTGTTGCAGGTCATGTGCATCGATCTTCTCCCAGCCCTTTTCCCACACCCCAACTTCCGCCTCTTCCGACTCGCGGTCACGGCGTTCAAATTCGTGTTTTAGGCGCCCTAGGTACATCACCTCGTCTGGGATCATCCCAGTGATCGCCTTGCCTACACGGCTGCTAACGCCCTCCCCACGACGCTTCCACATACGCTGGATGTCTTCTCCCATCTGATTGAACATCGTCATCATGTCATAGATGCTCATCCATTCCACGTCGTGGAAAAGAACCCTCGTCAACGTCCGTGCTCCTGTTTTACCGGCCCCTGTGAGATCGGATTGTTCCTTTTCGATTTCCACGGTTTCCTTGTAAAGATCTTCAAGTGTTTTATTGATGTCTTTGAGGCGAGTGACGAGGGTCGCATCGGTCACATACGCTCCGGACTTGAAACTGGCGCGCATCTTTCCCACAGCTTCTTTCATCTCCGTGAAGTGATAGATTTTATTCGCTGAGTCCAACGTTTGTGGGTATGCCTCGAAGAACGCATCGCAGTCGAGGATCGTTTTCTCAGCTTTCTCGAGCATCGAGTCTACAAATTCTTTCTTGTCTGCATCGCTCGTTTGACTCTCTCCATTGTCATGCTCGTCGTCATCGGGTTCATGGCCGCCATTCATCTTGGCGGTGCCGGTAAGTTCCACTAATGGATCTTCGTGCGTCTCAGTATCTTTCTGCTCGAAGAGCCGGAAAAGTGACGTCAGTTCTGGGCTTACGTTCGCGTCGCTCTCGCTCTTCCAGTCTGAGTAGCGATTGGCCAGCTCGTCCATGAGCTTCCAGATGTCACTCTTCGTTGGATGCTCAGGATTTTCCAGCGCGAGGCCCCACGTTGGTGCCTGCATGAGCAACAGGTCCTGGAACGATTTGCCGTCGGGCGCCTTCTCATGATGCAGACGGTTGTGCAGGTGCAGAAGGAGTGCTGGGAAGACTTTGCATCTGCGGAGTCCGTCGATGATCAGATGCCCCGTCTCGTGTTGGATTACCTTTGCTTCCGTCATGGATGGCGTGCTCTCGATTTTCTTTGTATTTAGATAGATAAGGCCGCTTTTGTAGTCGTAGCAACCGAAATCATCTTCCTCTCCGTGCGTGAGGCGTACATACTCCGTCGGATTGTCGACTCTGGTGATGAGATTTTCGTCACGTTGTTCAATCTTTGAAAGCCAATCATCGTACTCTTGGAGCCTCTCAAGTTTTATACAGGCGCTCTTGACGCACTCCCCGCGTTTCTTTTGGAATGCGGCGGTCTCTGGTTGTTTGATAAGATTTCCCTCGATATCCACCATGCTGACTTCCTCGGCCATGTGAAGATCCATACCGATCTCCGTTTCACGTTCTTTCAGGGCTGCAGTGAGATGGAGGGCATCGCAGATGGGATGGTCCATTTTTGCGAGCAGACCGCGCATCAGTGTTCCCATGCGACTCCGTACATCGGCGACAGTGGAGGCGATCTGGTCTGGTGTGGGCGATGCACGATCGGGTTCTTCCAGAGCTTTCGGATTCAGCTTCACCATTGCGAGGAAATTCTTGTACAACTCCTGCTGCTTACTCGTCATTTGTCGCATGCCGATGCGCTCCTGCACTGTAGGTTCCTGACCTGTTGAGAATGGCATGAAAAGTTTCTGGAGCTCTTCTAGTTGCGTGGCGACTCGTGGAGCCTCTGTTCTCAGCATCTCAACATCGATCGAGAAGACTTCCTCTGCAGTGAACCGAGCCCAGTCTTCCATTCCTTCTTCGTGATACTTTTTTTCAAGGAGCATCGTTGGCAATCCTGATGCTGTATCAATCGAGAGATCTTTGCCGACACGTTCTAGCTTTTCGAGTTCGCCGCTCAGTGTGAGCAAGTATTGTGTATCAATACGGACCTTTCGGTCACGGTTGCCAATGGCAGCTTTTGCCGTGCTGAGGGTCGTTGCAGCACCTACCAGAGCATCGCCGATACCATCGACAGTGATCCCAAAGCGTTCTAGCGTTTCACCATCGTAACGGATGGAGATGTCATCGAGGTGCGGTTCCAGTTCTCTGATGTTCGTGCGCAATTTGGATTCGATATATTCCACGAGTGTCATGAGGTTTTCGCTGAGTCCTGCGGAAAATCGTGCACGATTGATGGCACGCTTCTTCGGATCTCTTTCGACTGGACCAGGCGCCTGTCCATATGCGCTGCGAAGACGATTAGAGCGATCGATATCGCGAAGCACATCCAAGATGTTTACGCGTTGCTCGGGTGTGAAGTCACCCTTAATTTTGAGAATCTCCACGATATTCTTTGTCGTGATGTACTCGTTATCTAGCGCCTGCTCGAGTGTTCCGGAACCGCCGTCTTTGTCTGCATATCCCGTGATGCGCTCAATGCTTTCATTCAGTGCATTTTGATCGGCTCCCATTCTCTCGATGCGTTTCAGATTCTGCTCTGGACTACGGAGTAATTCCTCATCTTTCTCCAGATCGCGAGCAATAGCCTGCGACGCTCGGATTAATGTCGATGTGTCTGAAGACACGAGCAAGTGGTCAACGATGCGTGCCTTGTCTGGCGTCTCTGTATCCATCGTGAGACCAAGTTCGCTAGCGGCTCGTTCCAGTTCATCGCTCAGTGCGCCTGAGCCCTGCAACATGTCGAACATGACATCGGGCTTGATCCAGCGCAGAATCTGGTCGGGAGTGACATCCTTCATCTCCTGTCCAGCCTTGGCTTGGAGTTCCCCGACGACGTCTTGTGTAATGTTCCGATTGTCTGTGTTTGGGAATTCCTGTCCGAATTCTGCGTTTTTCGGATTCAGTTGATCTTTTGGATTCGTCGCAGCAAACAGAAGCAGCCGCTGCTCCCGTAGGGGAGAGTGGTGAGGTGCAAGGTGCGCAATGGTGATCCAGCGCAGCATCTATAGTTTACAGAAACGAATAATGGCGTCAAGTATTTTTTCTTTCTGATGATCGATTTGCACGAGGTACTGACTGAGTTGATCGCGAATGGCGTAGGGGTCGATCTCACCTGTTTGAATGACGAGGTCGGGTGTCAGTGGCTTCCTCGATTCGATATGGAGCTCGTGGTAGCCCTCTCCACGGAGAATCCAGAAGTGTTTCCAGTCGGACCAGATCGACGGCTTCCCATCGAATTCGATGCCGATATCGAGGATGCGGATGCGATGGACGTGTGCGCCTTCGTTCCTGATCAGGAAGGAGAGCCCTGCGATCATGGCGACGCAGATACTCAGACTCCAAGCACCGATCAAGATGCCGTAGATGATCATGATGGCGCAGAGCAGACCTGCTACGAGGTACCACTTCTCGCTCCTCTCATGGACGACCTTTGCCGGTGCTGTCCACTCGAGGAGTGGGGGGTTGGTGTTTGTGTCCATAAATCTGTTTATTATAGCAGAAAAGCTACCCATACGCCACCACCAGTCCCACCACATGTTGCACCCCCGTTTCCTTGAGTGTTTTCGCGCACGCATCCAGCGTTGCGCACGTCGTTGCGATGTCATCGACGAGGAGCACGTACCTCGGAGCAGGGGAGGGACCGATGTAGGCGAAGGCATTCGTCATGGAGGCCAGTCTTTCGGCTCGTTTTCGCCAAGCTTGATGTCCTGTTTGACGCGTGCGTTTCAGGAGTTCTGCGACTGGCCAACCCTTCTTTTCTCCGATGGTTTTGGCGAGGATCGAGGCCTGGTTGAATCCGCGATGGTGCAGGCGAGTCCAGTGGAGTGGGACGGGGACGAGGACTGGCTCGGAGTGCAAAGTGGAATGTGTACGGTTGAAAGTATGGTTCTTCTCCAAGGGAAGAAGAAGTAGCCCAGGCAGGGCACTGAGGATATGCTCTGCAAGTTCGGGACCTAGTTCGCTGATGCGTCCGTACTTGAATGTTCTGATGGCTTTCTTCAGGAGTGGTGAGCTCTGATAACTTCCCGCGGCGATCAGGCAGTCGAGGGACGTGATGTTTCTCTTTCGCAGGAGCTCACGGTGCAATCGGATGGGCTCGAGCTTCATCCGCTGCCGTTCTTCATCCGTGATCCATTCGCCTTCGCTGCCGTGCAGTGAGTGCTTAGGGAAGAGGAGGTCGAGGGGGAGGTTCCACATGGGTTCAGGATAGATGTTCGTTTTCCGGACACACGGAAAGAGTGGAAGGTTGAAAGTGGAAAGTGGAAAATTTGTTCCCCTGGAAAAGGAAAAGGACGATCTATTGGTGGGTGGAACGGCACGATGTTTACAACATCCGTTTCAAGTCATCGATGCTCAGGTCAAGATGATTCAAAATGCTTCTCAGAAGACCGATGCCAAGATCCTCGTTTCCATGGATGGGTATCACGGTTCCATATGTCCCTTCTCTACTTTCGACAAATACGTGACTCCCTTTTTTCCGACGTGCTCTGTATCCGTTTTTGAGGAGAAGACGTAGCAGTTTTTTCCCTGATATGGTGGGAATGTTGCCCATAGGATCAGACAGTCACCTCCATTTGTTGTACCGCGATGAACTTGTCCTGTTGGATCGGTTGTCGTTTTGATTGCTCGACTTCAAGGCACAACTCCATTGCTTCCTGTAGCCGCCTATGGAGCACTGATAACGACTTCGCCTGCGTATGGCATCCTCGGAGTCCTGGAACATGCGCAACAAACATACCGCTTTTATCCTGTGTGATGATCACGGAGAAGTGGTAACTCATGTTCTGTATTGTACAGGAATTGAGCTTGAGAGTCGATGGTGGGCAATACAAGATTCGAACTTGTGACCTCCACAATGTCAATGTGGCGCTCTAACCAGCTGAGCTAATTGCCCGAAAAAAAGAAAGATCATAGGGCTCTCACCATCGGCCTGGGCCGATAATTGCCCGAGTAATTGCTAACCATCGGCCTAGGCCGATCATTGCCCAGAATCTCTTGATGGAATGGAAAGAACCAGCTGCGTAAGAGTACGGATAAGCGCAGAGGTGGTCAATTGATCTTCTGGAGATTTCGATTCACTTTTTACTACCCCGTCATAGCTTTCTGTGACTGCAAGACATTAGCAGTGTGGAAAACTTTTTTGTTTTGCACAGCTCTGATAGTTTGCTCACCTGATTCCATTTCGGTTCCCTCTCTCCCATGACCTTTCTCATCTCCACTGTCGCGTTCATTGTTCTCCTGACGATTCTCATCATCATTCATGAGCTCGGACACTTCACCGCTGCTCGCTTCTTCGGTGTCGATGTCGAGGAGTTTGGGTTCGGACTTCCGCCGAGGGCGAAGACTCTCTTCACGAGAGGGAAGACAGCGTTCACGCTCAATTGGGTGCCCTTCGGAGGTTTCGTGAAGCTGAAAGGAGAGAATGAGGTCGATACGCAGAAGAGGTTCGAGAAAGGCAGTTTTGCGAGTGCTAGTTTTCCCGCTCGTATCCTCATCTTGTGTGGTGGCGTGGCCATGAATTTCCTCCTCGCCTTCACGCTCCTCACACTCGGGTTCTCCGTTGGCCACTGGGTTCCAAATTTCTATACGAGTATCGAACAGATGCAGGAGGCGGCAGCTCGTGGTGAAATTTCCATGGAGACGGGTGTGTACATCTCTGCCGTTCTGCCCGATGGTCCCGCGGCGAAAGCAGGAGTACTGAAAGACAGTGCCATTCAATCGGTCAATGGTACGCCTGTTGCAAAACCCGAGGACGTTGTCGCATTGCAGAAGGGGAAGTCCCATGTTCTCTATACCCTGATGGAGGGGAAGGAGAAGAAGATCAGGACGGTGGATGTGGGTCTGAATGATGGCAAGTCTGGCGTAGCGATCTCTGCTTTTGCTGCCAAGCTTTCGGCGCCACTCCGTTCCGTGCCTACAGCAGTGCATGTAGCGTGGAGAGAGACGACGTTCATGACGGTGCAGACCGTGAAGGGGATCGGCAATCTGATTCACTCCCTTGCGACGACGGGGCACGTGCCCGAAGGGATCACCGGCATCGTTGGCATCGCGGTGCTGACGTACAGTTCTGTGCAGGAGGGCTTCATGACGTACCTTCGCCTCGTTGCACTCCTCAGTCTCTCACTGGCGATCCTCAATATTCTGCCGCTTCCCGCACTCGATGGAGGACGACTTCTCTTCGTCCTCATCGAAATGGTCATCCGTCGTCCACTGAATCAGCGGTTCGAACTCCTCGTGAATGCTGTTGGGTTCTTCCTCCTCATCGCGCTCATTCTCGTCATTACGTTCAATGATGTGATCCATCTTTTCTGACATGTCCTCCCCCGACCTCGATCTCTGGCTCAAGGTTCTCGCAAAAATCGAAGCGCAGTTGCAACGCGGGCAGTTCATCACGTGGTTCAAAGATACCACCGTGCTGGGGCGTGATGGCGCGACGGTCGTGATCGGTTTGCCTCTTCCGATGTTCCTGAATTGGCACCTCGAGCACTACCGAACGCTCACACTGGACACGCTCCGGGAGATCGATCCGACGATCGAGCACATCGTGTACCAAGTCGATGTAGGCCTGAAAGATGATCCTCTTCGTACTCTGCGTCTGCTTGAACATTTTCCTGAGAAACAGAAGATGCGTAAGCTCCCGAACAAGTCGGAAATGAAGATTGCCGAAGGACTGACGAGCAAGATGGGGAACTCTCGATACACACTCGAGAATTTCGTCGTTGGTGCCAACAATCGCCTCGCGCATGCCGCATGTCTCTCGGTTGCCGCACAGCCGGGTGGAAAGTACAATCCGCTGTTTTTGTATGGCGGTGTCGGGCTTGGAAAGACACATCTTCTGCAGGCAACGGGCAACGCGATTCTCCGGACGACGCCGAATGCGAGGATTCTGTATACGACATCGGAGGATGCTACGAATCAGGTGATCGAGGCGATCCAGCATCAGAAGATGGAACAGCTCCGCAGGAGGTACCGCGAGGTGGATGTCTTCATCATCGATGACGTGCAGTTCCTCGTGAACAAAGAGCGCACACAGGAGGAGATTTTTCACACGCTGAATACGTTGCTTGAGGATCATAAGCAGGTGATCATCAGTTCCGATCGCGCACCCAAAGAATTGTCGGGTCTTCAGGATCGTCTCGTGTCTCGCTTCGAGCGGGGGATGATTGCCGATCTCAGCCAACCAGACTACGAAACGAGGTATGCGATCCTCGCGGAGAAGAGTAAGGAGTACGGTTTGCTGCTCGATCAGAAAGTCGTTGCGTACATCGCCGAACATGCGACGCGCAGTATCCGTCAGCTCGAAGGCATCCTGATGCAGGCTGTCGCTCAGTATGAATTGGAACACTGTGTGCCGACGGTGAAGTCCATTGCCGACATGATGCTCAAGCTCGGTGATGAGCCTGTCGTACTGCAGGAGCCCGACACCGGATTCGTTTCGCCTCCTGCTCATGCGGTGTCATTCCAAGAATTGATGGAAGGCGTGAGTCGGTACTACTCGGTCTCGGTCTCGGACATCATCGGCCAGTCGCGCGTACGCGAAGTGCTCGTTCCGCGGCACATCGCGATGTACATGGGCAAGAAACATCTGCGCATGAGCTTCGTACGTCTCGGAGAATCTTTTTCAAACCGCGATCACACGACCGTGATGCACGCGGTGACGAAGATCACGAACAAACTGGCGGAGGATCCACAACTTCTGCGTGAAGTGAGGACACTCGAGAGGGAGGTGGGGTTTGTGGAGAGGTAATTGATAATATCGGTATTTAGTGTACAATATATGACAATGAAACATGCTGAGAAATTTTCTCAGGCAGAAAATATGGATCGGCGTGATTTTTTAGCTGGTGCTGCCGTACTTGGAATTTCTGCTCTCGTTGGTTGCTCAAGAGACGCTACCAGAAGTTTTCTAGAACCAAAAGAAACGGATATTCGCACAGAATTACAAGGACATACTGAACAGTTCAGGAAAGGATTGAAACAATTCACTCCTTTGGGCAAGGAAATTCCTACGCCGCTAAGAGTAATGATTAAAGAACACAATGCCCGCGTCAGACAATTTAATGATCTTTTCCCCACTGTTGCTACTTCTGAGGTTCAACCTGTTGAGGAAGTGGAGATTGATGAATAAATGACTGTACACGCGCGAAGCATCGCGCTCCCTTTCTATTGTTTGTATTGTGTGAACATCATTCGAGATTGGTAATTTTCTTGATGGATGATTGACAGGTGACTTTGGCTTGTACAATGGAAGAATGGAAGAAATCCTGAACGGGAGCGGCATGCTTGCCGCGTTTTCTTCCCATTCTCTTCTTTCTCATTTACCATGCGCGTATGCCCGATGTCAAAGAACCAGATCAGCTCTACAAAATGCGTCACTCCCTCGCGCACGTTCTTGCCCAGGCCGTGACGAAATTGTGGCCGGGCACACTCATCACTATCGGGCCGCCGATCGAGAATGGGTGTTACTACGATTTCCTCTTCCCGCAGCCGATTTCCGATGCGGATTTCGGTGCGATCGAGAAGGAGATGCGCAGGATCATCAATCAGGGACAGACGTTCAGATGCGATACGCTCTCGGTGACGGATGCGAAGAAGTTTTGGCGTGAGCGCCATCAGAAGTTCAAAGTCGAATTGATCGATGATCTCGAGAAGAACGAGAAGGTGAAAGAGGTCACGCACTACGCGAACATCGGACCGAAGGGGGAGGAGACGTTCGTCGATCTCTGTCGAGGCGGACACGTTGAGAATCTCAAGGAGATTCCGGCGGATGGATTCAAGCTCATGCACCTCGCCGGTGCGTATTGGAGAGGTGACGAGAAGCGCGAGCAGTTGACGCGCATCTACGTCGTCGCATTTCCTAGTAAAGATGAACTCAAAGCGCATCTTGCGATGCTCGAGGAGGCCAAGCGGCGCGACCACCGGAAACTCGGCAAGGAGCTCGATCTCTTCACGTTCAGCGACCTCGTCGGCCCCGGACTTCCGCTCTGGACTCCGCGAGGCACGATGCTGCGTCACCTGCTTGACCAGTTCGTGTGGGAACTGCGTTCCGCGAAGGGGTACCAGCGCGTGACGATCCCGCACATCACCAAGAAGGAACTCTATGAAGTGAGTGGCCACTGGCAGAAGTTTGCAAACGAACTGTTCCACATCACGACGCGCGAAGGCCACGAGTTTGCGATGAAACCGATGAACTGTCCGCACCACACGCAGATCTACGCCTGCCAGCAGCGAAGCTATCGTGATGTACCGCAACGGTATGCGGAAACCACCGCTTGTTATCGTGACGAACAGACCGGAGAATTGCACGGGCTCTCGCGCGTACGTGGCTTCACGCAGGACGATGCACACGTGTTCTGCCGCCAGTCGCAGGTGAAAGACGAGATCCTCGCGATCTGGCACATCGTCGATACATTTTACGCAGCTGTCGGATTTGGCAAACTCAAAGTCCGTCTCTCGCTCCATGATCCCGCGTGCCCCGAGAAGTACCTCGGCACTCCGGAGATGTGGAAGCGTGCGGAGGAAGCGCTCCGTGAAATTGCCATTGATCGGAAGGCGGATTTCTTCGAGTCTCTCGGCGAGGCCGCGTTCTACGGACCGAAGGTCGACTTCATTACGAAGGATTCCATCGGTCGCGAGTGGCAGGTGGCGACGATTCAGCTCGACATCAACATGCCCGAGCGTTTCAACTTGAGCTGCATCAACGAGAAGAACGAAGAGGAGCGCATCGTGATGATCCACGCGGCGATCATGGGTTCGCTCGAGCGTTTCCTCTCGATCTACATCGAGCACATGGCGGGCCTCTTTCCGCTCTGGCTTGCGCCTGTACAGATTGCACTTCTTCCGGTTGCCGGTACGCACGAGGAGTATGCTCTAGAGCTTGCGAAGGAACTAAGAGAGAAGGCAATGCGCGTGCAGACGATGGGCAGCGATGAGTCGCTCGGAAAGCGCGTACGCGACGGGGAGAAGATGAAGATCCCGTACCTACTCGTCATGGGTGATCGTGAGGTCGCCGAGAAGACGGTGACGGTGCGCAATGTGAAGACGAAGAAACAAATTGCAGTTTCACGATCCGAATTCATCGAAAAGACGCTCATCGATATCACCACGAGAATGTTGGAAGCGTCGATTGGGTAATCCTTTCACGTCTTTTGCTTTCTGTTATCCTTGCACCACATGTTCGAAGCCTTTCAGTTCGGCCCGATGATTATCTGGATGCGCGTGGTCTTCCTGATCATTGCTGTCTGGCTGTCGACGGAGTTCTTTCTGCGTCTTGCGGCTTCAGCGAATCTCAGTATTCAGAGCATCAAGGATGATGCGAAGTGGCACCTTCTCATGTTCTTGTTGCTTGGTCGGTTGCTCGCAATTCTTGCGAACTATCAGGCGTACATCAGGAATCTGAGTCGCATCTTCATCGTCTGGGATGGGGAGTTCAGTTTCCTCGGTGGTGCCATCGGCATTGCTCTCGTGCTGTTCTGGTCGACGAGAAGTCAGCGTGCGACTTTCCTCCAGTGGCTCGACGTGCTTCTCCCAGCGACGACGTTTGGTCTCGCCTTCGATTGGATCGGGATGTTCCTCTCGGCGCAGGCGTATGGGAAACCGACGAATCTGCCGTGGGGGGTGATCCTCGATACTTTCAACGTCCGATACTCCGTACCGATCCATCCCGTTCAGCTCTACTACGCATCTTTCTTCTTTGCGCTGACGTTCGTGTTGCTTCTCATCCGCAAGTACTCGCGCCGTGCGGGAGCCGAGACACTCATCGGCATCGTCCTTGCCTCCGTTGCCGTCTTCCTTTTCGAATACCTGCGTGGTGATTTTGGCATTCCTGTCTTCGCGATGATTACAGACTTCATCTTCCTCGCATGTCTCTTTGGAAGTCTTGGTCTTCTGGCGATCATTGAACAACGCTTCAGCGAACGCATCAACCTGATCTACAGCTCCACCGTTGTGATCTTGACGCTTGCGTACGTCTTCACGAGGCCATGGATTGATCTTCCGCAGGTTCAACTTCGTTTCAGCCAGGTGCTTGCGATTCTTGCACTGCTCGCGACGATCGTCTACGTTGTGGTCCACCGTCATCGGTATCCGCACCTCTAGCATTTTCTTCCCTCCTCTGTGGACCTCCTCTCTCCTCTGACTCACAGCGTCTCGGCATTTTTTTCGTCTGATCCGTCCGTTCTCCTCTTCCAGTGTGGAATGTTGCTCATCGCCTGTATCGTCGTTTTCTTCGTCCTCTTCACGCTGCGGGATATTCTCCTTCGCACCTCATCCTTTCTCTATCAAATCTTCTGCATTCTGCTCGTTGCGGCTCTGCCCCTCCTCGGTTTTCTCCTCTACCTTCTGATCCGTCCTTCTCGCACGATCGCAGAGAGACGCCTCGAGTCGAAGGTCGATGAGATCCTCGAGAAGTTTGCATCGCATCAGAAGAAGCAAGGGCAAGAGGGTAAGAAGGCAAGAGGGCAGTAGGGCAAGAGTGCCCTCATTCAGATATTTCCTCTCCTCTCCGTGACATATGAAATCCTTCCTCATCTACTGGCTCTGGCCCAATCCTGCAGGATGGCACTACGGTGATCAGCGTGTGATGGTGCTTCTCGGGGTCTCCGTGTTGCTCATCGTTGTCTCCTTCATCATCCGTTGCGTGCGGCCGCGTTTCACGAATGCTATCACGAGGCATCTGACATCCAGTTGGTCGCTTGCCTCGTTCTGGTTCGGTGTGGTTGCTCTGCTCTTGGTCGTTTGTCGCACGGAGATGATTCAATTCCTCTCCATGCGTGTGCTCTGGGCTGTGTGGGCTCTGCTTCTGGGTCTCTATGCTCTCTTCCAGATGCTCCAATTTCGCCGTCGTCACTACACCATGATCAAGCAAACAAGAGTGGTCGATGAGAGGGACAAGTATCTGCCACGGAAGAACAGGTGAGCAGAGGCGGGAGAGCTTTTCCCCTCAGTGCCATCCCCTTGACACTTTTCCACACAATAGAGACAATGTGTCTCCTGTGCCTCTGAAACATTCTCTAGAAACGGCGTACATGGTCTTTCTGGGCCTTGTCATCTGCATGGCAGGTTTCGTTTCTTCGATGCTTCCCGAGTTTCCTCGGGGTCTCGTGTACTGGCTCTTTGCTTGCGTCCTCTCTCTGCTCTATGCGCTTGTGCTTACTCGCACGCTACGATCGAATCGCGCTGACTACGAGTTTCGTCTGCTCCACTGGTTCCCGTTCTGCATCTTCGTTCTGTGGGGGTTCTTGCAGTACTTCGCCCCTCGTTTCCGCTTGGTCTACATCCTGAAATTAGGTTTCCTGTTCCTCTGGGCTCTTCCGCTCACTGCACTTGGGATCAGCTTCACCATCCTCTTCGCTGTGCACGTCATCAGGCGTCGTGCGTTTCGCGTGACGATCTTGTCAGTTTTCCTCGCCCTCTACTTGATCGGTGCTCTCGTTGCTGAGGGCAAAGGGTGGAACCCGTTGCTACAGCAGCGACTCTTTGCCCTGCCTCCTGCAAGGATTCTCTCCTCTGTTACATCTGTGCTACGAACGCTCACAGGTCTCATCTATCGAGAGGACCAATCTGGAGCGATTCTGATGGCCGATCATTCAGTCTCTTCCAGCACACCGAGTGTCGTATCGATGCAGAGTGATGTCACGTCGATCCATACACCTAAGCGACTCCCGAGGTCGGGTCCGGAGTCTGCGGGAGTTCTTCTGGTTTTCCTGCTTGCAGGATACTGCTCGGTGTTGCATCGACGACAGGAGAGTGAGTAGTTCGTAGTGAGGAGTGAGTAGAACGCTGCTATGACTCGGCGTTGATTTGTTCTATTCTTTCTCTGTCATTCCTCATTCCTATTTCTTACGTCTTCTCAATGTCTACCATAACCTCTCTCCACGCACGCCAGATTCTCGACTCCCGTGGTGTCCCGACTGTGGAAGCGGAGTGCACCCTCAGTGACGGTTCATTCGGAACGGCTGCAGTGCCTTCCGGGGCATCCACCGGATCGCACGAGGCTCTGGAACTGCGTGATGGCGATACGAACAAGTACGAGGGAAAATCTGTTGAGAAGGCCGTTGCTCACGTCAAAGGACCGATTGCGAAAGCACTGAAGGGCAAACCCGTCGAGGATCATCGCAGTATCGATAGGATCATGATCGATCTCGACGGAACGCCCAATAAATCCAAGTTTGGAGCGAATGCGATCTTAGGTGTCTCGATGGCGGTTGCCCGTTCGCGGGCAGTGAGCGAGAAGAAGCCTCTATGGCAGTCGCTTGCCTCGCAGTTTTCCCTCACCCCCAGCCCCTCCTCAGCCCTCTCTCGCTCCTTCGGAGCACTCTCTCCCGCTGATGCGGGAGAAAGAAAGCGGAATGCCCTTTTTTCTGGGAGAGGGGAGACGTTCCGGATGCCCATTTCCATGATGAACGTCATCAATGGCGGAGCGCATGCGGATTCTGGACTCAGCTTTCAAGAATGCATGATCGTTCCGACGGGATTCGATTCCTTCTCGCGAGCACTGCAGGCGGGAAGCGAGATTTTTCATGCCTTGAAAAAAATTCTCAAAGATTTGGGACATGTGACGGCTGTAGGAGATGAAGGCGGATTCGCGCCGCACGTGAAGGACAGTGACGAAGCATTGTTGATCCTCATGCAGGCGATTTCGCAGGCGGGATATGAAGGCAAGGTGCAATTGGCGCTCGATTGTGCCGCTTCCGAATTCTATAAAGACGGTGTGTATACGGTCGACGGCAAGAAGATGAGTAGCAGTGAGCTTGTCAGTTTCTACGGAGAACTTCTGAAGAAGTACCCGATTGTCAGCATCGAAGACAGTCATAGTGAGGACGATTGGGATGGATTTTCGCTCATGCAGAAGACCTACGGAGAGAAGGTTCAGCTAGTGGGAGACGATCTCTTCGTTACGAATACGTTGCGTATCGAGCAGGGGATAGCGAAGAAGTCTGCAAACGCTGTGCTCATCAAACTGAATCAGATCGGCACCGTGAGTGAGACGGTCGATGCGATCCAGATGACAAAAAAGGCGGGGTGGAATGCGATCGTCAGTCACCGCAGCGGCGAGACGGAGGACAGTTTTATTGCGGATCTCGCCGTGGGATTGCAAACAGGGCAGATCAAAACCGGTTCACTCTCGCGTACCGATCGCGTGTGCAAATATAACCAACTTCTCAGGATCGAAGAGGAACTAGGTGAGAGGGCGGTGTATTCGTCACCGTTCTAAGGAGGCGCCCGGATCGGTCATCCCTATTTTTTCGAACGCCTCCAGTCTCTCCTGACACGAGCCGCACTTTCCGCAGGCCTCTTCACCTCCTTTGTAGCACGTCCACGTCTTCGCGTAATCGACAGGCGGATGCAGCTGGTGGCCGATCTCGAGGATTTCGATTTTCGTCATGCGTTGGAAGGGGGCAAAGATCGTGAACGGGTTCCAGTCCGAGAGCTCGACGGCTTTCCGCAGTGCCTCGATGAATTCCTCGCGGCAATCGGGGTAGATGGCATGGTCGCCGGCGTGGACACCGAGTGCGAGAAAATCCGCGTTGATACTTTGACCGTAGCCGACGGCGATGGAACTCATGATCATATTGCGGTTCGGTACGACTGTTTGCTTCATGTTTTCCGCTTGGTAGTGGCCTTCGGGGATGTCTGCCCCTCCCGAGAGCAATGCGCTTTCAAAGAGTGTTCCGACGAATGGCAAGTCGATGATGTGATGTTCTACTCCAAGTTCCTCACACTGCTTCTTCGCGTACTTCAGTTCCTTTTTGTGTTTCTGTCCGTAGTTGAATGATACGGCGTTCATCTCGCACTGCAGATGCTTCGTCAGAAAATGCAGCAGCGTCACCGAGTCCATGCCTCCGGATAAGATCAGCACGCCTTTTGATCGCTTCTTTGGAAGAAGAGTGTTGTCTGTGAAGGCCTTCAAGATGTTTTCGATGATTCTCATATGTACCGTTCGCCAACGCGGGTCGAACCTGTCTGCCGGTGGGCAGGCACCCGCTCCGTTTGATTCTATCAATATTTCCTCCAAAGGAGCATCTTTTCTCACACAAAGGGAGCACCCATTCTTGGGTGCGTCGTCTCGATCTAGACACCTCGCACCGCACCCCAGAGGATACACTGCAAGCGGAGGCACAGGGTGATCCCTTCTTTTTTGCAGATCTCTGCGATGATCGGTCCGCGCTCCTGCATCTCCTTCGCGGTCGTACCGAGGACCATGAAGAGGCATCGCATTCGTGGGAGTTTCTGCCGTTCGATTTCGCAGAGTGCTTCAGCGCAATCGTGCTCATTCCCCACGACGTACTTGTACGTTGTTTTTTCGAAATGCAACAACTTCACGTCGTAGCGTTTATTTCCAGACATGACCGTTTTCGGCGAACAGTTGTAGCGGTCGATACGTCCATCGAACTCCGGTTCCGCTGCGATGGTGCCGTTCGTTTCGACTTCGTGCTCAAGGTTTCTCTCAGGAAATCGCTGGTTCAGGTAGTCGATCGCCGCGACGATATTCCGCTGTTGCATCATCGGTTCTCCGCCGGTCCAGACGATGAGGTTCGTCGGGGGGTATTCATCGAGAATCTTTGAGATCGATTCCATCACCCGCTCATTCGTCTCATCGCTGTAGTCCGTTTCACCCTTCTTCCACGTGTACGTCGTATCGCAGAAGGTGCACTGTAAGTTACACATGCCGAGTCGCACGAACACCGCGGGCCTGCCCGTCATCATGCCTTCGCCCTGCAGAGAGTGGAAGATTTCAGAGATGACCATGGAAAGGGGTGTTCGATGAACGTAGGATCAAGAAGCTTGGTCGGGGTGCCCTAAAGGACAGCCTCCCAAGCCTTGCTCGCTTCGTTCTGCGAACTCGCGATCAAGTGCTTGGTCGGGGTGCAGGGACTCGAACCCTGGGTCTCCAGACCCCCAGCCTGGCGCTTTACCAACTAAGCTACACCCCGATGTGCGAAATCTTAGCGGGAATGAAATGAAGCGCAACGTTTGTGTGTCACTTCTCTGGCTTTTCTCCCTCGTCTTGTCGTACACTATCACCCTTTTTCCTAATACTTGACAAGTACTAGACTTGATATTCTAATAGAATTATGATATAATGGTTAGAAACATTGTCAATTATGTCCCTCAGTGCAACCGAACTCCAGGCAGCGACCAAGGCGATCCAGAATGCGAAACGCATCCTCCTGATCCCGCATGCGAACGTTGACCCCGATGGTCTCAGCAGTGCACTTGCCTGCTACTCGGTCTTCACTCAGATCGGGAAGGAATGCACGGTTGTTTGCCCCGATACACTTCCCGAAGTGTTAGACTTTCTGCCACACTTCGAGCATCTCACAACCTCGATCAACGCTGAGCGTCAGTTCGTGATCACACTCGACTGTAGGAAGGGGCTGGAAATCGACAAACTCCGGTACACCGTCGAAGACAACAAGGTGAATATCATCATCGTGCCGAAGAAGGGGGTGCTCACGCAGAAGGACATCACCTTCCTCGCTGAGGGATCTTCCTACGATCTCATCGTTGTCCTCGATACGGCGGACCTCGGACTCCTCGGCTCGTTCTATACCGAGAACATTGACCTCTTCACGGAGACACCGATCCTCAATGTCGATCACCACATCAGCAATACACGCTTCGGCCAGCTCCAGTTGATCGATGCGACTGCAGCGAGTGCGACGGAGGTTCTCTATGCATGGTTTACATCGCAGCCCGCATGGAAGGATCTGCTCAGCGCCGATATTGCAACACTCCTGCTCACAGGGCTCATCACCGACACGCGCAGTTTCCAGAACCCGAATACGACGCCGAGGTCCCTCGAAGTCGCGGCAAACCTCCTCGATCTCGGGGCGCGTCAGCAGGAGATCATCCAGCACATTTACAAAACGAAACCGCTGACGACTCTCAAAATCTGGGGTCGTGCACTGCATGCGATTCAGATGGATCCGGATGCGCGCATCGTCTGGTCCTCCGTGAGCCGTGAGGATCTGCAGGAGATGGGGGCAACGTCCAAGGAGACAGGGGGACTCCTCGATGAACTCATCTCCACCATTCCCGAGGCCGATGTCCACGTGCTCTTCACCGAGATCGAAGAGGGCGGGTTCAAGGCCAGCATGCGTTCGTCGACGGCCTTCGATAGCAATCGTGCGGCCGGCCGACTCTTCGGCGGAGGCGGTCATGCTCGGGCGTCGGGATTCAAGATGAAGCAGTACGGAAACTTTCAACTTGCGGTGATCCAGTGTATCGCGAAACTCAAGGAAGAGATGCAGCGTCAGAGGAGTGAGGGAGAGGAGGTGCCGCCCGTCTCTCGTCCGGTGTCGAGTTCGGCGAAGACACAGAATCCAACGCCTTCAGTTCCTCCACCGCATCCGTTGAAAGCGGCACCGTCGATTGATATCGTTGAGGAACTTGGGAAATGAGGTGTCTTCCGCACGCCTCATTCTTCTGGTACCTTGACTTCACTATTCGGCTTTCTCTCCATCTGTGCGACTCGTACAAGTTGCGAAAATCTTAGGGTTATCTGGTCAAGAGCTCCGCAAAGAGCTTACGACTGTTGATTTTGGCGTGAAGCCGACGGATCGCGAGATCCATGACAATCTGGCGATGGGCGTGATTCGTTTCGTTGCGAACCACAGGAAGATCACGGTGGATTGGGATCAGGTTGAGGCGATGCGCAGTGGAGTCAGTACGGAGCGCGAGAGCGAAGAGAAAGGAGCCGAACCTGCTCCTGTCAGCAAAACCCCTGAAGCGCAGGAGAAGAAGCCAGGCCTGAAACCCGAGAATCTCAATGTGCTCAGAAAATTGACGCTCGATGGAGTCTCGAAGGAGGCGATCGAGGCACAGAAGGTCGCGCTCGAGAAGCAGAAACCACGGACTCTCTCGAAGGAAGAGCTCGAGCAACGCAGGGTGGAGTCCAAGATTCTCCAGGGTCTCCAGAAGAAAGACCGATCCGAGCATCAGTCGCAGATCAAGGAGAAGAAGGGCATCGTGCTCCTGCCGCTGCAGATTTCGGTGAAGGAATTCGCAGAGAAGACGGGTGTGCAGGTGCCACGTGTTGTCTCCGCACTCATGAAGAATGGTATTCTTGCCAGCATCAATCAGCAGATCGATTTCGATACCGCGTCACTCATCGCTCTCGAGCTTGGTGTGGAGGTGCAGAAGGATCTGGGGAGCGTATCGGTCGAGGCACTCCTGAGCAACGATCTTGCGAGTCTCCTCCATGATGATCCTTCCGTACTGCACCCGAGAGCCCCTATTGTCACCGTCATGGGTCATGTGGATCATGGCAAGACGGCTATCCTCGATGCGATTCGAAAGACGGACATCGTTTCCGGTGAGGCGGGTGGCATCACGCAGCACATTGGTGCGTATCAAGTCACCCACCACGGCAAATCGGTGACCTTCATCGATACTCCCGGTCACGAGGCGTTCACGGCGATGCGCGCGCGCGGTGCACAACTGACCGACATCGCGATCCTCGTCGTCTCGGCGGAGGAGGGTGTGAAGCCGACGACCATCGAAGCGATTCACCATGCCAAAGATGCAGGTGTGCCGATTCTCGTCGCTCTCAACAAGATCGATCGTCCGAATGCCGATATCGAGCGCGTGAAGGGCGAGCTCGCAGCTCAGGGATTGCAGCCGGAGGATTGGGGAGGGGATACTCCCATGCTCCCGTGTTCAGCCGTAACGAAGCAGGGGATCCCCGAGATCCTCGAACACGTCCTCTTGATGGCGGAGATCGAGGAGCTGAAGGCCAATCCAGATCGGCCGGCGATCGTAACCATCATCGAGAGTCACCTCGACAAATCCAAGGGCCCGCTCGTCAGTGTGATCGTGAACACGGGGACGCTGCGGATCGGGGATATCATCGGTTGCGGCAGAGCCTCCGGAAAAGTGAAGGCGCTCACCGATGCTCTCGGACGCGCGATCGATGCTGCTGCTCCCTCCTGCCCTGCACTCCTTTCGGGTCTTGACCAACTTCCGCAGGTGGGGGACATCCTGCAAGTCTTCGCTACGGAACGTGATCTGAAGAATTACGTGTCTGCGTACCTCGAGTCCCAGGGCCGCGACACCAAGCGCGGGTTTGCGGATCTCGTGAGTCGTCTCTCCGAGGGGAAGCTCTCGCAGCTCAAGATCATTCTGAAGGCCGATGCGCAGGGTTCGCTGGAGTCCATCCAGCAGGCGCTTGCAAAACTCACGACGGAGCGCGTGCAGCCCAAGGTCATCCATGCCGCGATCGGGGACATCACGGAGAGTGATGTGATGATGGCTTCCGCTGGAGCCGCGATCGTGATCGGTTTCAACGTCGATGCGTCTCTCGCTGTCATGAAGACAGCTGACCGTGAGGGAGTCGTCGTGAAACAGTACGATATTATTTACAAACTCCTCGAGGAGACGGAGCTTCTCTTGACGGGACTCATCGAGCCTGTTGAGGAGGAGAAGATCACGGGGCACCTAGAGATTCGGGGAGTGTTCCTCACGAAGAAGTCCGAACAGATCATCGGAGGCAAAGTGATGGATGGCCTCATCAAACGGACACCTTTCCGTGTTCAACGTGCCGGAGAAACCGTGGGGACCGGTCGGGTCACATCGCTCAAGAATGTGGAGAAGGATATCAAAGAGGCGAAGGAAGGCGCTGAGTGTGGCATGCGCGTCACCTCATCCATTCTCCTAGAGCTTGGAGATCTTCTTGAGGGGTTTACCAGGGAGTACACGAAGGTGGGAGTTTGATCTTCAGGTGCTTTTACGTGACCGGCCCGTCCTTCAGCATCCCCGCCAAGTATTGCTGGTCCCCCTTTGGCGTCCGCTTGGAGAATGTTTCTAGAATGTTCTGCACTTGCGTCGGAGCGGACTTCAGTAGCTGCAGCAGCGGTGTGTTCTTCCCGTCGGTCAATGCCCCGAGCTGTGCCAGTGAGAGTGGTCCTTGTACCCCTGCCAGTTGTTGCATGCTCGTTCGTTGCTTTGACGACATTGCTTGTGCTTCTTCGAATGCGTGCACAGCAAGATCGCCCGTGACTCCGGCTGCTCTCATGGCATGGAGTCTTGGCGTGTTCAGGCTTTTGATCTTCTCGATGGCCGTGATGTCGGCGTCTTGCAACAAGTTTGGATAGAGTATAGCGACAGCGGCGATGCCCCATCCAGCTGTTGGCCAGGTGACTTCGTTTCCGGTCGCCAGGCTGTGCACGAGCCCGACACCCGATAGCAAACCTGCCGTGATGGCGGTGAAGAATCGAAGCGGTTTGTAGTTCGTCGTGTGCAGCAACGACTGCAGCTCGACCGCTCGCTTGTGGAGCGTTGTTCGCAGTGGGTTGTACGCCTCGAGTTGCTCGAACCCTCTCTCTAGTTGCTGCAGAATGCCCTGTAGTTCGGGGTAGCCTGCGAGTGTGTTCTCCTTCTTCATCCTCTCGAGTTCTGCCTTCTCAGCATCGACGAGTCCCAGCTTCGCCACGGTCTCGCCCTTCACTTGGTCATAGTAGAGGTTGCCCGGCACCCTGCCGGCGGTAGGGTCCACGGCGAGGCCGCGAGCCATCTTCAGGAACTTGGCGGCGATGGGGCCGATGACTGGCATGTGCTTGTATCTGTCGAGTGTTCCAGCGAGTGACTCTAGGGGCTTCCCAACGGAGATCTCAACACTTCGCTGCAGCATCGAGCTACGAATGTCCATGGACTTCCGGTAGAGCTCATTGAGTTTGTTGTAGGCCAGTTCCATGCCATGGTAGCCGCTGTCCATTGTGCGTAACTCTTCGGTTCGTTTGAGTATACTCCTTGCCTCCACGGCGATCTCCTCTGCCTCCTTGAGCTTCGGGTGCCCGGGCACCAGCGCAAACTTCAGCTCTTCCTCGATCGCTCGATGTTTCTGTGTAAGCCTCTCTTGGATCGTGCTGATGTTGTCGGGGTTTCCCATGGGAGGAGGAAAAGTGGAGACTCATGCTCTCTCAGATTGCATTCCTACCTTCTTCGATTGCTGTTTGGATCGCTGCTAGTTTTTCTTGCAGTGCGGGCGCGATGCGCGGATTGTTTTCGAGACTCCGTTTCAGTTTTTGCAGGGTGTCGGTGCCAGTCCCACCGTCGCCTCCAACGTTGACGCGGATGTCTCGGAGTGCCTCCCTCCGTTCCACGTTTGTGGAATTGTTGCGCGCCAGTGTATCGATGGCAGCGACCACCCTATTGGTATTTTCTCTCTGCAATAGCTCCATTCTTTCGGTGTCGATCTCGCTCCCGAGGCCTCCTCCTCTCTCTCTCTCTCTGTCTCGCTCTTCCTTTGTGAGCGTCTTGAGCCCAAGAGCGCGTCGATTGACATCATTACTGAATGCGCGAGGTGCGTTCAGTGCTTGGCCGAGGGTCACCTGCTTCCCATCTGTTCCCTTGATGCCGATGGGGAGTGGCGTGATGAGCGGGAGTTGTAGCCCTGTGCGGAAGATGGTCTCACCGAAGTTCTTGATGCGGTCGGTGATCTTGCCTGTGAGTCTGCTCTTCGAGAGTGCCGAGAAGGCCCCTACCCAGATGATGCCGACTGCCGCGAGCATCCACATGAATGTCCACCAGTTTGGGAACCCCGTGAGCAGCGGGATGCCCCATGTCTGTGGAAAGCTGGATGGCACGGGGATCGTTGAGACTGCCGAGAGCATGATGAACCCGATGACGAAGGGAATCCCGACGACGGCGGGGAGGAACGCCGCATTGATGAATTCCTGCCAGATATCGATCTCGAATCCGAAGACATTCGTCCCAAGTTTCCCCGTGATCACGAGGCCGAGGAACGTGAAAGGCATGAAGGCGGTGGTGACCCACAGGATGAGGATGCGGATGAAGAGTCCCACACCGAGTCCAAGGAGTGGCAGCGTGACCGCTACTTGGATGAAGAACGTCATCATGATGAGCATCATCACCTTGATCGTGCTTAGGAAGGTGGCCACTGTTCCAGTATTTGCTTCGAGGTTGATGTTGTCGGGGAGCTGTGTCATGGCTTGGATATTGATGAAGCTGACGGCCATGCCGTTGATCATGGCGTGCGCTGCACCCATGGTTCCAGAGACACTATTGTAGTCCTCCTCTTTCCAGCAGGTGACTTTCCCTGGGCAGGGGCATCTGCCGACACTGCATCCGGGGCTGCTTGGCCAGGCAGTCACCTCTGCTTCCGTTGGGAAGATCTTGATATCGGTGATCACCCGACAGGGAGTGTTATCGAATCTCCTGCAGTCGAAGCCCCACGTATTCGGGATCGTATAGATGGTGGCGGTGAGGACGTTAGCTACATCGATGATGATGCGAGGGAAGAACCATGAGAAATTCACGAGGATCACCGCCAGGATGAAGTTCTGGATCTTGCTCTTGATCATCTCGCTATTCGCTGTGAAGATCGTATACAGGGCAACGAAGATCAGCATGAGCGCGAAGATCACGTTCATGATGTTGCGGCTGAGCACCCAGATATTATTGAGTGCTGACATCATCGTGACATCGTTGAAGAAGTCCGCCTGTAGTAGGTAGCCAAGCATGTTCAGCAGGATGAGGAGCAGGATGTGCATGAAGGTGTTGATCATTCCGATCGTCTCAAGGAGGCCATTGACAATAACGTTCATACCCTCATCTGGTACTGCTGCAAACGCAGTTGGGAGGTGAGCACTGAAAGCAAGGTGGCAGATGACAAGGTAAAGCCCCAACGTCATGCCTGTTCTGAGGAGTTTTTGTGTGTTCAACATTTCTTGTTAGTATAGCAGTTCTAAGCCGATTGTACAAGATTTTTAGCGTCTACTGTTCTCTACTTTCAGCTTTGACGGTCCTCATCCCCGACCCTTCTCCTGCCTGCGGGCTGGAGAAGGGCGCACTGTTTTTGGTACAACAAAGGCCACCTCCTCTCCACATCAGTTTGCCCTGAGTCCATCGAAGGGTGGAGAGGAGGTTGGGACCTGCCTGCCGGCAGGCAGGGCTGAGGACCGGAACGAGGCATCCAAAATGCTGCTCCACCAAAGATAGACCTGAGCGAAGACCGTTCGATGTCTATATTATGAATAAATAATGTGTTCAATAACAGTAAAATTAAAGAGATAAAAAGTAAATATTTTGGCTTAGATAAAACAAAAAACTTTGTATACAAAAGTAGAACTATTCTATTGTTCAATTTTCTTGATCTTCTCTAGCTAAGTGAGTAACATTTGTGAACAGATGCTTTAGTTTCTTCTAGGTGACGTCTTCATGGTTCATGACGCGCTCAAAGCACTGTTTAGCTCGCAGACGAGAGTGAAATTACTCTCGGTTTTTCTCCTTCATCCTGAGGAGGAATACTTCATTCGTCAATTGACGAGACTCCTCAGTGAACAGATCAACTCGATTCGTAGGGAACTCGAGAATCTTCGTCGTATCGGTCTCGTGAAGGCTCGTCACAAGAACCGGAAGAAGTTCTACAAGGCAGACACCGATTTTCTCTTCTTCCATGAGCTCAAGGCCATGTTCGCGAAAGAGGTGAGGGGAGGGGAGAGCGCGACGGTGATCTCGCTCAAGACGCTTCCTGGTCTCAAGTTTCTGGAGCTTGCGGGGAGCTTCGTCGGAACGCACAGCAAGGTGGATCTCCTGGTGGTGGGGGATGTGAAGAAGGATGTGATCGAGTTGCTTCTGGCCCAAGACCCGACGATGCGCAACGTGAAGTATTCGCTCTTCTCCAAGGCAGATTTCCTCTATCGTCTGAGCCTTCGCGATCGTTTCATCTTGGAAATTGTTGATGATCCTAGGCACACCGTTGCACTGAATCTCATCGAGAAGGAAGTGGAGGAGGCGAGGAAATGAGGAAATAAATGTTTCTCTTGCTTCCTTTTCGCTTGTTTTCCCTTTACACCCACTCATCCAGCTTGTAGCCTTTCCCAGCTCATGACTGGTCTCGCACTTTTTTCGCAGGCAGAGAAGATGATCATCGCTCGCCCCGATGTGAAGCCTGGTTTCACTGTTCGTGTCCATCAGAAGGTGCAGGAGGGGGAGAAGGAGCGCATCCAGATCTTCGAGGGGCTCGTGATCGGCGTGCATCGCGGACACAGCCCATCGGATCACAATTTCACCGTTCGTCGTATCGCATCAGGTGTCGGCGTCGAGAGGATCTTTCCGCTCCATTCGCCGATGATCGACAAGATCGAGGTCAAGAAAGTGGCGAAGGTGCGGAGGGCCAAGCTCAATTTTCTCCGTGGTCGCAGCGGTAAGAGCGCCAGGATCAGCGAGAGGTTCACGAATGCGGAGGAATTTGCAGTGGCAGCGGCGCCGGTGAAAGAGGAGGCTGCATCAGAGGTTGTGGTTGCTGAAGGCGGCAAGTAGTAGAATCATCCCATGCGCTGCGTCCTGATCGGAAATTACGGCGTCGGTAACATTGGTGACGAAGCGTTGCGGCAGTATTTCCTTGGAGCATTTCCCGAGGTGACCTGGACGGTCGTGAGTGCAGCTCCACAGCGAATGGGAGAAGTGCCGAGGTTGCCTTTGGGTCTTCGATCATGCTTCCGTGCGTGGTGGAAGACGATCATCGCATTCTGTCTCTCCGATGCCGTTGTGTTCGGTGGTGGAACGCTCTTCACCGATAGCGAATCGGTCTTCGCATGTGTGCTCTGGGGGATGCATGCGCTCGTCGCAAGAGTGTTCGGCCTTCAGATTGTTCTAGCGTTCCAGGGAGTAGGACCTTTTCGTACGCGCTTTGCTGAGTGTCTGACGAAATGTATCTTTGAGCAGGCCTCCTTCGTGTCTGTTCGGGATGCTGCGTCGCTCGAACGTGTGAGGAAGTGGGCGCTACAGTGTGAGCCGATCGAGTCTTTTGATCCGGCATTCGCCGTGTTCGCTCCGTACCGAGCTCCGGCTCCGGTTGCCCGAACTCTTGTGATCATTCCGCGCGGCAATTCCGACGAGGAGTTCTGTGCTCCTGTTCGAGGAGAAATATCAAAACCTTGGGATGCGATCCATATTCTGCTGATGCAGCCGGACAAAAAAGAGAGGCAGGTTGCGGTGAAGATTTCGGCATTGTGCGGAGGAAAATCGACGATCATCGAGATCGATTCAGTGACCCAGTTGCTCGCTCAAGTGTCCCAAGCTTCGATGGTGGTCACGCAGAGGTATCACGGTGCGCTCGCCGCGCTTGCGATGAAGAAGCCCGTGATGATCGTTCCGCAGATCAAGGACGATAAATTAGAGCAGCTACGGATGGAAGCATCTGATCCTCAGTCGATGGAAAACTTTCTTCAGAAGGTGAGGGTGGGGGAGGAGGAACTTGGGAAGATACTGGTAACGGAGTGAGGGGGATTGGTGTGGCCTCGATCATATGGTAGAATATCGCTGATGCAGGATCTTCTTCTCACCGCGGGCGAGCGCAAGATCTTCGATGCTCTTTCTGATTCGCTCAAGGAAGGGTGGACGGTGAGGTCTGAGAAGATCGAAACGTTCGAATCTCCTGAGGAGCTCTACATGCGGTACAAGATTGCACATTTCACGGATCTGGTCTGCGTAACGCTTGCGAAGCGTGCTGAGGGAATTTCGAGTATGGCGGAGTTTGAGAAGATTGCGTCGACGTTCGATGTATCATCGTTACCTCACGAGCAGCTTGCTGAGCTCTTCTTCGTGCTCGGCACACGCGTGATCAGTGCAATGATTCAGTGTCTTCTCTCACGTGCAACAACTGATGAGGATCTGGAGGGAATCGCCGTACTTACGAACATTCGTCGCATGCTCAAGGAGGCCAATGTACTCCCGTAGTTTTTATGATTGCTGACACGACTTCATCGGGACCGACAGGACCTCGCGAACAGCAAATCGTGGATCGCTGGCTGTTTCGTGATCGTGACAGTGTGGAGCAGAGGTTTGGTCTGGAGATGGATCGCATCCTCGAACTTCGCAAGTCCAAGGAGGGGCAGCGCGAGTTGATTCAGCGGATGAAGAAGGCAGATCCGTCCTTGAACGGCAATGTGAACGATGTACTGAGGCAGGTGGATAGAAATCTTGATCAATTGAACAAGAAGGAGAGTTTCCTTGGAAAGGTGGTGAAGCTGCCGTTGCGTGCGGTGCAGGCAGTGGGACGGACGATCAAGAAGCATCCGGTTCTGAGTGCGGTGGCAGGGATTGCGGCAATTATTGCCCTTCTGTACTTCACTCCCGCACTTGCACCGACAGCGGGTGAGTATGGGAAGAAACTCATCGATGCCTTCAAATCTGTTCTTGGGAAATTGAACGTTCCCACCCCCGAGACGGCCGTCGATGCTGTAGCACAAGTTCCTGTAACCGGCGGATCTGTCAGTGAAGCTGTTGCCGAAGCCGCGACGGAGGCGGCGAATAGTCCTTCTGCCATGGAATCGGCAGGGCGGCTCCTCAAGGAAGCTGCTCGTGAAAGTGGATTGGAGGGTGCCGCAAGCCAATTGTCTCCTGCAGCAGAAGAAGCTCTTCGTAGTGGTACTGCAGGTGCAGGTGCTGCAGCCAAGGAGTTGATGATGCCCGAAGTGGTTGATCCCTTGCAGCGGGCTCTTCGTGCATTGCCGCCGCTCGACTAAAGCTTGTGAAAAGTTATATAATATGTTATAATAACATAAAAGTATGGCTGAAGATAAAGAACAACAGAGGAATCAACCGGGATCTCTCCATGATTCTCTCCGTCGGGAGCTTCAGGACAATCTTGTCTTCTCTGAATCTACAGCTGATTCTCTTGCCTATAACCACGCAGCGCTTGCAGTGAAGGCATTCGCCGATCGTGGATTGAAGGCAGCTGAATCAGTGCAGAAAGAACTCGACAAGCAGAAGAAACTTGATGATGGCGATCCGCGCAGAATGCCCGAAGACGAAGTGCGTGAGTACGAGGATATGATGACGCAGATCGAAACATGGGTGGTGACGCTGCCTGAGTTTCTTGCGCAGGCACGTGTCGTACAGACGGATCCAGCGGTACGGGAGCGACTCTGGGGAGTGTTTGATGTCATCAATGCAAGAGAGCAGTTTTTGACTCGCCTTGAGACCATGCGATTCATCGTCCTGAAGCACAGTCATCTGAATGATGCTTCTCCAAGGGACCATCGCGTTCCCGCAGAATTTTATGAACTTGCTGCGATTGCACGAGTCACATGGATGATCCGTCAGCATCTGACGCTCCACTCCGAACTTGCTCCGGATTCGGGAGCGAAGAAAAATGATCCGGATTTGAAGAGCAGACGTGAGGTCTTTGCGAAGAATGTCGAGCAATTGTCTGATATGGAGGTCGAGGGGGGCTGGGAGGTCGAAGACGCCGATGTACGCCAGTATCGGGAATTGGATGCTTTTCTGATACAGAAATCTGCACTGCGATTCCGTCGTGATACAGATGTCGCTCGGGAGCAGCGCACTGCAGATTTTCAAGAGTTCTTCAGACAGGGTCGTATCAAGGTCAATGGTGTCATAGAGGTGGATCCGAAGAGAGTTCTGAAGAAAGGTGATTCAGTGACGATACAGACGGTGTTCTCGCGCCAGACTGAAAGAGTCGGGGCGGAGATCGGATCAGCACGGCAGGAAGCAGATAGCGCGAGGAGCAGACTGAATGCTGAGCGCGTCACGCAAGGATTTCCGGCTGTGGAAAAATTCGCGTATACGCCGAATCAATCCTTCAATGCTTGGAAACGTCTTCTGACTGCATCGGCTCCGAATGAACGCCAGCGATACGCGAGACAATTCTCCGAGAGTGTCGGACAGTTTCGGGATGATTTTTTGCTGAAGGGAGCGCTGAAGGATTTTCGCAAGACGGCAACGGAGGAGAAAGACCGCATGATCAAGGATAACAAGAAGGCAAAAGGTTGGATCAAATTTTTTCTTTTCATCACAGGGGAGAAAGTGAGTGAGGAAGTCGCGGACCGTTTCACGACGCGTCCCGATGAATTTGAGCAGGTATTTCAGAGCACGATGCAGGAGATGGAGAAGGAGTTCGACGCAGCGGCCACTCCGGAGCGGATGCAAGCCTGTGAGGATCTTCTGCTCCAGCTTGATCTTCTTCAGAAAGGCCAACAGATCGATCTGAGTGTTCTGAATGTACACATCGATCGGTACTCCGAGATGTATCGGTCTTTCGGCAAAACGATTACGAGCTTGCAGGCGTGGCAGATACGGCAGAATGCCATGAGGGTGGGTGGGGTGGACAAGCCCAACAATCTTGATCTTGTGACGAGGAGAGAGAACACGTCGACACTGCAGTCGCTCCGTACACTTGCTCCGTATGGCTCCTTCCAGCCGGCAGCTTATCTCGATGAAGAAGGCCGCATCATCCTCATCAAGAAAGATCCACCGAAGGGACTTCTCGGTCATGGTTTGGAATTCGGAAAGATCGCTGCTGCGGGTGGAGCTGGAGCCATTCTCATGGAGATGTTTGCACGCATGCCGTTCCTTCAGAGCATTCCCGGTTTCCGGATTCTTGTGAGTCGCATCGCTGCACCTGTAGCGCTTGCCGAAGGTTCTCTGAAGCTGAATGAAGAGATGACGCGTCAACTACGTGCGGAAATCGCCGCTCGTAATATTGAACAGATGATGGAAACATTGCAGGCGCTTCAGAAGAATCAGAAAAATTTTTCCGTGGATCAGCGCATTCAGCTTGCGACGGAACTTACGCCGAAGTTACGTTCCGATCTGGTGATTTTGCTCACTGCTGCTCTGCGCCTGTCACCGACGGCTCAGCGAGCGGACATAGTACTCGAGGCGCATATCTATACCAATCAAGTGTTGAGTGCCTTTGGTCTACCTCCGCTCAGTATTTTGAATTCTGGTCAGATTCCTGAAAGCGTTGACGCGCTGAAAAAGCAGATTCTGAGTCAGGGTTACAAGGTCGCAACGATTTCGCCTGAAGTTCGGCAGTACATCGAAATGGTGGCACAGGACAAGAGTTTGGAACCTGATGATTTGGAAAAGATCCGCCAGGATTTTTTGAAGCTTAGGCAGTCAATCGA
Organism: Candidatus Peribacteria bacterium; assembly: GCA_023245775.1. GTDB lineage: Bacteria > Patescibacteriota > Gracilibacteria > Peribacterales > Peribacteraceae > SICN01. The sequence continues at coordinate 53,448 of JAHFJR010000004.1, forward strand.
GGGAGGGAAGGGCGATCCGGTTGCAGGTTTGCAGCGTGGTCTGTTGCCTTCCCGCACTCTTGACCGTCAGGGGAAAGCTTCCCTTCTTAAGGAAATGCAGACTGTTCGCGATTCCAAGAATTTTGAGCAAAATAAACTATCATCTTCTTTGGATCATTTTGGTTCCAATGAGCAGGAGCGCATACAAACTTCTTACCACATCGCAGGAAGCATTTTCCATGTGTTTCAACGGCTGAAGAAAATGGATGACATGTTGAAACGTGAAAAGAAACGTGAGGTCAGCAGAAAGGATATCGATCCGATCCGAAGGTTCTCTTTCACGCAGCGGGGCCCCCTTGAATTGGTGAGAGGCGGGAAGGATACGTTCAATCTTCTTGAAACCGAACTCGAGTTGAAGAAGATCATGGGCGAATACACGGTGGCAGATATTCTTGCAGCCTCTCGTCTGATAGCTTCGAATCCTCCTTCGGATGAAGTGCTGGCTCGAGAGTGGCTTCGGGATGCTTCTTTTACTGGTAACCGTTTCCAGACACAGTTTCTCTCGCAGCGTTTTGGGGATAAGGCAACCCGCAAGAGTTTTGCCGATACACTTCTGACAGAATGGAACGAGGTCTACGACTACTATGAGCGTGGCGGTCTGACTGCTGCGTATGATGCGACCAAGGAAGTGAATCTCACGAGGTTTGATCGTTTCGGTTTCCGCTTATTCAAGCTACCCGGTGAGTATTGGATGGTGATCAAACCTGATGTATTCGAAGGTGCATCCACAGGGGGACTCCTTCTTGAGATCGGTGAAAACTCCGGAAAGGGTGATGGACGTTCTGTTCATAGAGGCGAAGTGATCGTCAATGGCAAGAAGTCGATCATGAGTCCGGAGACTCCTGAGTTGCAGATTGATTCTTCGCAGTTGTTTCCGGGTGCCAAGATCTCCATCAATGATGGGGATGGGAATCCTCTCGTGAAGGATGTGCCTCTCCTCGTTGATCCGAGAGAGTAGTTTTGTATGAGTCCCATTTAGGAAATATCGCATCTGCTCGCTTTTTTTTGACGGATCCCTAGGATAGGCAAGCAATGCCCATCCGCAATTTCTGCATCATCGCGCACATCGATCACGGCAAGTCCACGCTGAGCGATCGCATGATCGAGAAGACCGGCACGCTCCAGAAGCGTCAGATGAAGGATCAGTTGCTCGATTCCATGGACCTCGAGCGCGAGCGCGGCATCACGATCAAATTGACGCCGGTCCGCATGCAGTGGAACGGCGTCGAACTGAATCTCATCGACACGCCCGGTCATACGGATTTCCGCTACGAAGTCAGTCGCTCGCTCGCCGCCTGCGAAGGCGCGATCCTCCTCGTTGATGCGTCGCAGGGCATTCAGGCTCAGACATTGGCGGTCCTCTACATGGCGATGGAACACGATCTCGTGATCATCCCCGTGCTCAATAAAATCGATCTCCCCGCTGCGGACCCCGAGCGCGTATCGGGCGAAGTCATCAAGATGCTCGGATGCAGGAAGGAAGATATTTTCAGGATTTCCGCGAAGGAGGGGACGGGGGTGGAGGCAGTGTTGCAAGCGGTGATTGATCGCATTCCGGAGCCGAAAAAAAGCGTAGGCGGACAGCAGGGAGACGCACGCGCCCTCATCTTCGATGCGGTGATGGATGAGTACCGCGGGGCCGTTGCGTACGTACGGGTGGTCGATGGCCAATTCAAGAAAGGCTTGAGGGCACATCTCCTCGGTTCGAAAGTCGATTTCGAAGTGCAGGACACAGGGTACTTCGCGCCCAAGTATTGCTCGGATGCACTTCTATCGGAGGGGCAAATCGGTTACATCGTCACGGGACTCAAAGACGTCGGACAGGCGCGTGTCGGTGATACAATTGCGACGTCCGAGTCTTCTCAGCAACTGCCGGGATATGCCAAGGTGCAACCGATGGTGTTTGCCGGTCTGTACCCCACCGAGGCCGACGAGTATCCCAAGCTCCGTGATTCCCTCGAGAAGCTCTCTCTCAATGACGCCGCACTCGATGTCAGTTACGAACACAATACGGCACTCGGAAACGGCTTCCGCTGCGGTTTCCTCGGCCTCCTGCACCTTGACATCATTCAGGAGCGCCTCGAGCGCGAGTACGATTGTGATCTCGTGATCACGGCTCCGAGCGTGCTCTACGAAGTGACACTGAAGGCTGCCAGTCCTGCTTCCGTCGTGCGTGCGAGTCTCCTCAAGATCGATGATCCGACGACCGCGCTCATCAGCAATCCGTCAGAGATGCCAGATCCCACGTTCATCGAGGAAATTCGCGAACCGTGGGTGAAGCTGGAGATCGTCTGTCGGCAGCAGGACATAGGACCCAGCATGCAGCTGGTGCAGGAACGTCGGGGCATCTATCTTTCCCTCGAGTACATCGATGCGGATCGCGCGATCCTCCACTTCGAGGTGCCGCTTGCGAGTATCGTGCTCGACTTCTTTGACAAGTTGAAATCCGCAACATCGGGGTATGCCTCACTCAGCTACGAACACCTCGGATACAGACTGGGCGAACTGGTGAAGATGGACATTCTTCTGCTCGGCGAGCCGACGGATGCGCTCAGTGTGATCCTGCATCGAGATGAAGCGCGTTTGGTTGGCGATAAGATCTGCAAGCAACTCAAGGAAGTGATCCCGAAGGCTCAGTTCCAGATCCCGATCCAGGCCGCGATCGGTGGAAAGATCATTGCACGCGAAACCATCGCTGCGTATCGCAAGGATGTGACGGGATACTTGTATGGCGGAGACCGTAGCCGCAAAGACAAACTTCTGGACAAGCAGAAGCGCGGCAAGAAACGTATGAAGCAGATGGGCAGGATCACGCTCACACAGGAGGCGTTTTTGGCAGTACTGGAGCGTTAAGATGATTTTGTAGGGGCACAACGAATCGAGATTCGTTGTGCCCCCTACTCTTCTCCGTTCGTTGATTGCTGTTCCTCTTTCAGCTTCGAAAAATACCTCTCCATCACCTCCATGTGCGGTTCGATGACGTCCTGCAAAATTTTGATCGTGAGTGGTTGAAGCTGTTCGAAGGGAATTGGACGTTCGACAATGTCGAAGAATGCGACGAGGACGAATGTCGAAAGTTGCAGCACCGTTCCATCGATATTGCCTTCATCGACCATCAGCTTCGAGAGGATTTTTTCCGTGTCCGTGCTCATGACGAGGCTGAGGCGCGAGATCCAGAGCAAAATTTTGCTGCGGATTTCTGGTGACAGACCGTCATCGTGGTTCCTCAGGCTGCTTGGAATCTTTGGGAGGTCCAGGACGATCTTGTGCTCTAAGATATAGTCTTCAACGGCTTCTCTCGAAGGCTCATGCATGAGGGAGAGCAGTGCCAAGATGAAGACCGACGGGCAGTCGCGCGCGGCGAGTCGCGATATCAGTTGGAACAAATGTGTGAATCGATCATCTCCAAGAAACTGCTTGATCGTCTGTGCCACCCGATCGTCGCGCTTCTTTGCCTTCTTCTCTTCTTGCGCCATCTGCTTTCCCTGTGCTTGCGACTGTGCGAATTGCTCTTTCGCCTGTTCGGACACTTTCTCGCCTGCTGTCCCTCCACTCTCGCCAGGTGTGAATGACTCTGGTCCGGAAAATTCGGGCATGGGTGCAGGATAACGGGGAAATTCCAAATAGGGAATGCCAAGGTATCTCTTCTCTGGGTGGAAATTTATTTCGCAGTTTCCCCTTCCTTGACGACCTCTACGTCCATTGTGATTACTTGAGCGCCGACGGTGAGCTGGACTGAGTGTTTTCCGAGTGTCTTGATGGGTGCGGAGATCTTCACCGAGCTCTCGGGGATCTCTGTGGCATGCTCCTTCTTGATCGCTTCGGAAATCGCGGCTGGTGAAATGGCGGCGTACAACTTGCCAGTTTTACTGACTTTTCCAGTGAGGTGAATGACTTTTCCGCCGAGGGCGATGCTGAGGGAGGACTGCAGTTGTCTCTCCTGCTCGCGCTCGAGGGCGCGTTGCTTGATCTGCTCGGCATAGCGCTTGCGTACATTGGGTGTCACGACCAGTGCTTTGCGGCTTGGCAGCAGGTGATTCAAGGCAAAACCGCTCTTCACGACGATGAGGTCGTTCTTCTTACCGATGCCGAGGATATCTGTGAGGAGGAGAACTTCCATGATGAGACCGCTTGGCGGCCGTGTGCTGGCCTACAAGCCGGAGGATCATAGGCAAACTTCAAAGAAAGCACAAGGGGCGATATGTCTCACCGCAAATGTGACAACTGATCGGAATATTGGCTTGGGGACATCATAGACAAGGAGAGATGGGGTTGCACGTTGTTATAGAGATCAAGGAATTTCCTGATCTGTTCCT
>JAHFJR010000028.1 GCA_023245775.1 Candidatus Peribacteria bacterium
GGAGGCATTCCGTCTGGCAGCGCATCTGAAGCTGGATCACCTGATCGTGCATGGTGACTGGAATGATATTCAGTTGTCGGGTATTCCAAGTAGGACCATGGCAACAGATCTCGCGTCGGTTGCAGCAGCGATTGGCTTTGCCGTGATCGAAGTGCAGAACGGAAACGATCAAGCGCAGGTTGCGACTGCGCTCAAGAAGGCTGATGCACTTGTGGGCAAAGGAAAGCCGATCTTCGTCTGCTACTACACCACGATGGGGGATGGGGTTGCGCTCATGGAAGAGGGTTCGAATACGGGGAAGAAGAACTATCACGGTGCACCGCTCTCGGAAGTCGAGGCGAAAACGGCGCTCGATGCCCTACATCTTCCGTCACTGGCGGATCTGACGAAGGCGTTCGAGCCGATCCGAAAAAAATATCGCTTCGCCTTTGAGAAGGCTGCAGCGAAGCGGACGAGTCTGAAACTTCCCTTCAAACTTCCCTCCAACTACAAGCGTGCGATCACGAAGGAGGTGGGTGCTGCACGCAAAGATTTTGGAGCGGTACATCTGAAGGCGCTGATGGCTGGCGATCCGCGGATCATCATTCTCCATGCCGATCTTGCGGATTCCGGCGGATTCGGCGCAGTCGAAAAAGCATTTCCGGATCGTGTGATCAATGTCGGTGTTGCCGAAGCAAATATGTACATGATGGCTGCGGGGATGCGGCAGGCAGGCTTGCTTCCGGTCACATATACGTTTGCGGCATTCGGCACGAATGAGGCGAGAGCGAATGCACGTTTGATCGATGTCAATACGGGTCACGTCCCGCTTGGTGTCTTGCACGATTGCACACATGCGGGACTCAGTGTGGGGGAAGACGGTGAGACCCATCAGGAGCGGAACTACGTGAATCTTCCCTTCGATCACACGCAGGTGTGGGTGGCGGGCGACAGCAATCAGGCGGCGGCAATGGCTGAACGTGGCATGCAGATCATCGCTGAGGGGAGCGACAGCATCTATGTCTTCTCCGGTCGGTCGAATCATCCGCAGATGATGACTGCGGCAGGGGAGGCGCTCTACGGATCCGACTATGTCTTCGACGGTCGCGCGACGATTGTTCGAGGTTATGGCGACTCGAGAGATCAGGCGACGATTTTTAGTTATGGTGCGTCTCTGCACGAAGCCGTGAAAGCAGCGGATCTGCTCGCGCAGAATCAGCGCACGGTGCGCGTTGTGAACGTCGCCTGCATTCGGCCACTCGACGCCGCGGCCGTGATTCAAGCCGCGTTCGAGACGCAACATCTGATCGTCGTCGAAGATCACAATACCGAAGGAGGACTCGCGAGTCAGATCAGTGATGTCATCGCTGATCTTGCTCTGCCGTGCACGCTCCATCGCATCGGGGTGCGACACTATTTCCCGTCAGGACCTTCTGAGCAGCTCACGGTTCTTGCGGGGATGGACGCGGAGGAGATTGCGAATGCGGTGGCAGATCAATTCGCGTTCAGGTTGGCAGGAGGCGAGGAGGCGTTCGTTGCGTGTGTGTACGGTCTGGCACATCGTCTGCCTTCCACTCGTTTTGCTGTGATGGCTCAGCCGATGGTCGAGCGACTGCGTACGGATCTGCCCTATCTGCGTTCGCTTCGCGAGCTCTGGAAGTCACGCACATATGACACCAAGAATCTTCCGACGAATGAAGAAGTGATCGGGCTGCTGGAAGGGGTCGTTTCGGTGAATACTCTCAACCCGCTGACGGGCATAGAACGAGGCGAACAGCACGATATCGGTATCGTATGAACGGAGGCAGTCTTATTTTTCTTCCTCCTTCAAGCTCCCGCCCGTCACGACGAGGGGCTGATGGTCGATGAACACCGAAATGTAGAAGCGCTTGATCATCTCCGTCGACGCTTCGAGGATGTCTTTGATCAGAGAGCTGAGACGACGAATTTTCTTGTAGAGTTCGGAGAGTAGGTAGGCCGACCCGCTCTTCTTTGAACGGGCGATCACTCTTGCCTGCTTCTCGACTCGTTTCACTTCTTGCTCGAGATGCTGCACCAGCTTCCTTTGCATGATGGCGGGTGCCGGCGCACGTGCGATCGCCTCGTCACGTGCAGTGGCTGCGCTCGTCTGACCGGCAGCTTTCCCTGCATTGGCACCTGCAGCCGTCGGAAGATCTCCGGATTTGTCCTCGCGTACGCGACTGGCAACCGTACCCATGAGGTCGATGACCTCGACGATTTCTCGTAGTTTCGGTGGTTGGAAGACCTGTTCGCGGGCCGCAGAGGTCATAGTGGTCGTTCTTGCCTTTGGCATTTCTGCCCCTGCTACTCCTTCGTCCATACCGCCCTATTATAGCTTATTTGAGGGGAAAAGTCATTCTCATCGTTCTGTAGCTGATTTCTGAAAGTGGCCTGCAAGTGTTTTCAAGAGCTCATTCAGTGGCTCTTCATTCATTCTTTTCAGTGCTTCTCTGTAGATCTCGAATTGCAGATCCCAGTTATTCTTCATGAATTCTTTCCCAGGGCATTTCACTGTTACCGTTGATGTTCCATCCGTCAGTTCATTGAAGAAGAATTTACCATCGAACAAGAATTTTTTCGCACGCTGGAATACCCTTTCCATCGTCTCTTGATTTGCAAGCTCCATTTCGTGTCTCCCTCCAATGATTTCTTGTACTTGATCCATGCGGGCATCTTCATCAGAGCCATCGACTCCTAATTCTTGCAGGAGACCCACAGATATTGCCGGAGCAACTTCTTTGACCGTATTTGTTGGCAGCCATCGCAGCACATACGATATGCAATCACCCTTACAAATCGATGATTGCTTCTCTATAAGAAGGTCGAGAATTTCTTCCTGCACCATCGAGAGGAGCGTGATATGTGTGAGTGGAATGAGCGGACATGCAAAAGAAAGCATTGCGGCATGTTTCCTCTCCTCTCTCGTGAACCACGTTCTTCCTCTTGTGAATGGTCTGTCTTCGATGTTTCGATACGATTGTTCATTTGGAAGAGAGAGGTGTTGGCTTTCCGGTTCATCTGTGTGGCCTCCATGTTTCTCAATGTTCATTCGTAACACGTGTGATTCGAAGCATGCGCCTGATGCGACTTTCGGACGAGCTTGCTCTTCGAAGTAATGAGGATGCGGAAAGAGTGCTCGTGTTGTTGCGATGAAGGCATCCCGAAATGCATCCACATCTTTTTGAACCAGAGGTGTGCTCCCAAGACAATCCCTTACTCCTCGTACATTCGTTGATCCTATTAGCCTACCTATTTCTTCATCAGGGAGCGGCGATTTTTGATTCTTTTTATCCGTCATACTTATATTTAATATAACTATTACTATGTTAAGTCAAATTTTTAAAGGTCTCTGCTATCATCTTCTCATGCTTCCAGACACCATCTTCCACAAGATCCTCCGAAAGGAGATTCCGGCAAAGATCGAGTATGAGGACGATGAAGTCCTTGTCTTTCATGACATTCATCCGAAGGCAACGACACATCTGTTGTTCATTCCGAAGCACTTCGTTGCCTCAATCGCCGATCTCACGCCCGAGACCGCACACCTGCCAGGATTACTCATCTTGAAGGCGCAGAAATTTGCAAAGGAGAAGGGGATTACAGGATATAAACTGACATTTCATGTCGGCAAAGAAGGCGGACAGGAAGTGTTCTACCTGCACCTGCATTTTCTGAGTGAGCAATCATTGCAGGAGTAGAGACGTGCTATTCGCATGTCTCGCCTCACTCCGGTCCGCCGAGCGGACCACCTCTCTCCCTAGCCGGGAGAGAGGAACCTTTGGAATACCATGCTCAAATATCTGTGTTTGCTCTTTACAGGGCTCCCCCTTCTCCCGATCAGGGAGAAGGGGTCAGGGGATGAGGTAAAGCCTATTCCGCATATCCCGCCTCCTTCGCTTCCTTCTCGGTCTTGAAGTACACGCGGTTCTCTTCCAAGATCTTCTCGGCGGCACCGCTGCCCGCTTCATAGAATTTCTTGCCGGTTTTGCTCGCAACCCACGCACCCTTCTTCGCCGAGGCTTCGGTGGGCAGGCCCTCCTTCGTCGAGGCTTCGGTGGTCAGGCCCTTCGTTGCGCTCTTCTGTGGCGCAGCCGAATCACCTGATCCACCCGTGCTCTGCTTCTTATTGCTTTCCTTCTGCTCTTCCTGCTCCTTCTTGATGCGTTCCAGTGTTGCGGCGTCGATCGGCTTGAGAGCCTTGATCGAGAGTCCAATGCGGCGTTCATCGATATCGATGTTGATGACCTGTGCCTCGACTTTCTGACCGATCTTCAACGCTTGGGCGGGGTCTTGGATCTTCTCATGAGCGATCTCGGTGACGTGCACGAGACCCGTGATGTCTTTCTCGAGACTCAGGAATGCGCCGTAATCTGCGAAGCGCACGACCGATCCTTCTACTTTCTTTCCAACAGGATAACGCTGTGCGATCTCTTCCCACGGATCCTTGGTCATCTGCTTGATCGAGAGCGAGAGTTTCTCGCCGTCGATGCCGATGATCTTCACGTTCACGCGGTCGCCCACTTGCGCGAACTCGGATGGGTTCTTGACGTGGCCCCAGGCGATCTCGGAGATGTGGACGAGTCCTTCGAGGCCATCGAAGGCGACGAACAAGCCAAATTTCACGATCCCGCTGACGAGGCCTTCCTGCTCGGAGCCGATGACCAGATTCTCGAGTGCCTTCGACCTCTCTTCGGCCATGGCTTCGCGTTCGGAGACGACGATCTTCCCTGCAGCTTCGTCGAGTGTGATGATCTTCACCGTGAAGGTGTGGCCGATGAACTTACTGAGGCGACTGATGATCTCGGAGGAGTCGGCATTATTGACGCGCGGGTAATTGCTGGGTGCGAGTTGGCTGACGGGCAGGAATGTGCGGATGCCATCGATGTTGGCGAGCAGTCCTCCTTTGTTGGCTTCCTGAGCGGTGAACTTCATGGTCTTGTCATCGCTAATCATCTTGTGGAAACGATCCCATGCTTTCTGTTGGCTGGCCATCCGTAAGCTCAGCACGACCATGCCTTCATCGTTCTCCTCTTCCAAGACGAGTGCGGCGACGGTTTCTCCTACATTCAACTCGCGAAAAGTATTCATCGAATCCCTGAGTTCGCGACCCGAGACGATGCCGGTTGCGACTCCACCGAGGTCGATGAGCATCTTGTTTTTTCCCTTGAAGATGACGATGCCCTCGATGAGTTCTCCCGGCCTGGCACGCAGAATCTGCGGAGAGTCCTTCAGAAGCTCCAGCATGAGTTCCGATTGTTTCGTAGCAACTTTTTTCTTTGTAACCATAAGAAATTGGTGGTGCAAGGAGAAGAGTAAGGGCTTTCTGCGTACTCTTGCACGAGCAGTACGAAAAAGCGGAGTTACTGTACGCGGTTTTAGGATCTATGGTCAATGGAAAAAGGGTCTGAGTACCGAAGCCGAAGCCTCAGAATCAGACCCTAAGTCCTGATAAGTCCCTTTCGCGATTGTGGGCTGATTCGTGGGCTCATGATGAGCCCACAGCCGGACATTCGAGGTCCAGACGGGACCAAAGTCTTGTAGGCCTTGGGAATCCCCTGGGCGTCGATCGAGGATGTTCGATCAGAAGCCGATCCGGCTTCATTTCGATGGCGCCAAGATGGCGCGGTATCCTCGACAAATGAAGGAACAGTAGCAAGGTGACGCTAATAACCATCACCTCCTTTCTATCAAATCCGTATCAGGCCAGATTTGCCGCGGCATTGTAACTATCTCAGAAGTTGTGTCAAGTTTTCTTTCATGTTCTTCTTAGTCGAGGAGCTTGAGGGGAGGCATCGTCTTGCATTTCCAGACGAGCATGCAGGCCTTTGGCCTACTCGATAGTAGTGATCGGTTACCTAGTCTTCAATCTTCTGAATGCTTTCTCTAGCTTCTTGCAGGCCTGAATTGGATCATTTTTAATTGCTTGATTAAAATTAGCGAAAAGGAGGTTGTTATTAAAGCGAAGATAAACATTTCCATCTTTGAGATAGGCCCCCGACCTGTCTGTTGAGAATAGGATTGGAAGCTTATTCTCTATAGCATTGCCAAGTTGTGTAGTTGAAGCATTTTCCAAATCTTGGATGATTACTTGAATCATCTTCTCGGATGACATACTGGGTTCAATATTGATAGCTTGTGGTAGGAATTTAATTCCTAGGAGCGCATCTTTTTTTCCTTGTTCCACTTCTTGTTCTTGCGCAGTTTTCAATGCTTCCATTGATGTATTTATTGCCCGCTTGCCATTGCTATGTACATATAAACTGCTCTCAATGTTATTGAGATATTTATCCAATGCTTCCGATGTGGTTTTTTTCCCTTTGATCGCTTCTTCGATTTCTTGCTGCTTGCCAGTCAACGCTTTCGTTAGATCATCTAGCCTTTCTTTATCTTTCGGTGAGGCGGATCTTGCTAGGTCTTCAATCCTTTGCTGCATTGTCTTTAATTGTGCCAATTGTTTTTCGCTTTTTGTCTCAGGTGATGCTGTATCTTTTCCCTCTGCACTATCCTTTGCATTATCCGTTGTTTTCTTGTCTCTGAGTTCTTCCGCAAACCCGATCAGTCGGTTTTCTCTGTCACTGAACATACTCATGCGTACGAGGGAAAGGTGTCTCATATATGGGGGGGAAAGGAGTCGAAGAGATGTTCCATGCTTGACAGTTCATTCTTCCGATCATGATCTTCTTGGCTTCTGCGGATGGCGGGCAGCTCGATACGACGGACATGGAGGATCGCCTCAGCAGCTCTCTCGTTGCAGTGTTCGATGACCTTGTCCTGTTGCAGGAGGGCGAGGTTTGTTTGTGTGGCCGCGGTCAGGAGCTCATCTCTTTGCTTTGCGGAGACGACGGGTGCAAGAGTGATGAGATGATCGAGGGTCTCTGCATCCAGTGCCGAGAGTTGTTTGAGTGCTGTGATGAAGGAGGGGAGTTTCATGTGTGCTGCTTTGAATTTAGTATTATATTCATTCTTTAAAATAGTGCCGACTTGTCGATGTTCAGGTCACTGATGGAATTGAACTTCTGCTTCTGTGTGCTGATGGGGTTGTAGATCGTGTAGTAGAGCTGCACGAGTTCGTCTGTCTTCAGGCGACGCATGGTGATACCCACGTTTTCGAGGCCCGATTGCACGAGCGTGATGCGGTCGCGCAGCAGCTTCGCGTAGGCCTGGAACTCATGGCTGCGTTGCAGGGCTTTACTCCGCGAGTCATCCACATTCAGCCAGTCGAAGAAACGGCTCAGCAGTCCACGTTTCGTCTTCGATGGCGTATCCACAGGCACGATGATGAAGAAATTCTTCTGCATGATGTCAGCGATGTCCACGAGCTTCTCCATGAAGTTGGTGTAGTCGATGGTTTGTTCCTTCAGGAGCGGACTCGTCTGAGCCTGTGTCTTGTCACGGAGGCTCTTCAAGTACGGGTCGATATTCAGGCGTGTCGAACGGATGAGGATCTGAATGGGGAAGATGAGTGTATTGATGAATCCTTGATACCCGGCGATGATGCCCTGTTGCTCGAGCTCGCTCTTCAGATTGAAGTTCAGTGAATTGACTTTCAATACCGCCCGTAGACCACCATTCTTCAGGACGACCGTATCCTCCTTGATCTCTGCGATCGGTAGGTAACGTTGCGTCGATACCGCGAAGGCTTTCTTCTTCGAGCGAACTGAATCCTTCATGGCGACGCCCTGTTGGGAGCCAGTGAGTCCGATGGGGGCGAGAGAGGTGTCCATGGTTTTTTATGAAGCACGAGCCGTGAGACGTTCATAGCTGGCGATATCCTGCGCGATGCTATCGATCGATTTTTCTGGATCCAGTCCGTCGGATTGTACGCGCGTAGGATCTACGGCTCCTGTCGGAGTCTCTTCCCCTCTCCCTGGGGCGAGAACAGCATCGAGTGAAGGAGATGCATCCATCACATGCTCCAATTGGGTTCTCACTGGTTCGAGTCCATTCGGGTTTGGATCGTTGTGCGCTGCGAGATGGTTCATCGCCTCTTGCCTCTTCTCCATCTGCCGTGTGAGGTCCGCGAGCCGGCTCGCATTGTCGATGATCTTCGTGTTGGCGGCAGCCAGTTCCTTGGTTGCTTGACTCGTGATGAGGTTGATGGAGAGGCCGGGGTGCGGACTCCAGAATCGCTGACTTGGCTTGTTCATGGCCTCGATGCTGAGAAGGATGATGTGGAGGAGTGTCAGATCATTGATTCTGAGGAAGGCGAATGCTGCGGTGATGACGGTGGGTGTCCAGCAGGCGATGAGGAACACGATATTACGAACTCCTGCCTTGATCGCGAGCGCGTAGCACATGTAGCCGATTCCTGTGCCGATGCCCATGATGAAAAGCTGCTTGAGCGTGATCGGACCGACGATGTGGTCGTCAACGTAGACGTTCTGCGGGATTTTGACGGCTTCGATGGGCATGGGTTTTTTGGTGTTTGTATCTTAGTATTCTAGCACAAACATGAGCAAAATACCACCATGATCATGAGGCCACCTCCTGTCTCACTTCTTTCTGTTCGATCTTCACGTCTGCCTTCTCTCCATGCATGAGCATAAGCTTGTCATCCGCTTTGCCAATGGCACGGATGATGTCTCCCTTCTTGAACATACCTTTCAGGATGTTCTCGGCGATCTCGTCTTCGAGATGTTCTTGGATGGTGCGCCGGACGGGGCGTGCGCCGTACTCGGGGTCGAAGCCCAGTTTCGCGAGGAGACTCACCGCTTTAGGATCCACCTCCAGTTCGTATCCTTGCTCTCTCAAGCGGAGCTGGAGTTGGCTCAGGTGGATCTGCACGATCTTGCGGATCGATTCCTGTGAGAGTGCGTTGAAGACGATCACTTGATCGATGCGATTCAGGAACTCTGGGCGGAAGTGGTCCTTCAGTTCGCCGAGAACTTCCTGTCGCTTCTCCTCGTAGATCTGCTCCTCTTGCTTCGCCTCGCTGCCCAACTTGAAACCGATTTTCCCCGCCTCTTTCGTCAGTTTCTCGGCGCCAATATTGCTCGTCATCACGATGATCGTATTGCGGAAATCTACGGTCTTCCCCTGTCCATCGGTCAACTGACCGTCCTCCATAATCTGCAGCAGAATATTGAAGAACTCGGGGTGGGCCTTCTCGATTTCGTCGAAGAGCACGACGGAGTACGGCTTGCGACGAACGGCTTCCGTCAGTTGCCCACCTTCTTCGTAGCCGATGTAACCAGCCGTTGTCCCAGTGAGGCGTGAGACATTGTGGCGTTCCATGAACTCGGACATGTCGATCTTGATGAGGGCGTCATCCCGTTGGAAGATCTCCATCGCGAGTGCTTTCACGAGTTCCGTCTTCCCCACCCCCGTGGGACCCATGAAGAGGAAAGAGCCGATCGGACGCTTCGTATCAGCGATGCCCACACGACTCCTACGGATGGCACGCGCCACTTTCGTCAGCGCTTCATCCTGTCCGATGATATGTTTCCGCAGGATGCTCTCCAAAGTAGTGAGGCGTTTTGTTTCGGACTTCATCAGACGTGAGACGGGGATGCCGGTCATGCGTGCGATGACGGCGTGGATGTCGTCTTCGCCGATCTCGATCGGGGTGCGGATGTCTCCGTCCACCCGACTCATTAGGGTCTTTCGTTCCTGTTCCAGATCCTCCTCCTCCTTTCGCAGCTTCAGTGCGTACTGGTACTTCTGTTCACGCACAGCAAGCTGCTTCTTCGCTTCGATGTCCTTCAGGCTCTTCTCGATGTCTTTCAGTCTCGGCGAATGATCATCTTTATGCAAGACACTCTTGCCTGCGGCGGCTTCGTCGAGCACGTCGATGGCCTTGTCCGGTAGGAATCGTTCGGTGAGGTAGCGTTTGCTCAGTTTCACAGCGGCTTCGATCGCGAGGTCCGAGATGTGCAGACGGTGGAAGGTTTCGAAGGTTTTCTTGAGACCCTTCAGGATTGTGATGGCATCTTCCGTCGACGGTTCCTCGACCAAGATGGACTGGAACCTGCGTTCGAGTGCACGGTCTTTCTCGATGCTCTTGCGGTATTCGCTGGTCGTCGTCGCGCCGATGACCTGCAGTGCAGATCGGCTGAGGGCTGGTTTCAAAATGTTTGCAGCATCGAGTGAGCCTTCGGCCGAGCCCGAACCGACGACGGTGTGCAGTTCGTCGATGAAGAGGATGATCTCTCCTTTGCTCTCGGTCGCCTCCTTGATGATGTCATCGAAGCGTTGTTCAAATTCGCCTCGGTACTTCGTGCCGGCGACGATGGATCCCATGTTCAATTGCAGGACACGCTTGCCTTGCAGGGCGACGGGGACGGCTCCGGCTGCAAGCCGCTGGGCGAGGCCCTCGATGATGGCGGTCTTGCCCACACCGGACTCTCCGATGAGGACGGGGTTATTCTTCGTCTTGCGATTCAGAATGTGGATCAGTCGTTCGATCTCCTTGTCGCGACCGATGATGGGATCCAGCTTCTTCTCCAATGCCTTCTTCGTCATGTCCTCCGTGAAGTAGTCGAGCACAGGTGTCTTGCTCTTCCCTTCGGATTTGCGACGTTTGAGACTCTCGGGATCCTGTTGCGCCCCTCCCTGCACCCCGGCGAGTGCTCCCTGGAGGCCATGGAAGAAGGATTCGAGCGAAGATTCCAGATTCTTATTCTGATTCCTGAATTGATTGATCTGTCCGAACATTTCCTCGATGTGCGCTTTCAGATCGTCTGGGTTGATCTGCATGCTGCCGAGGAGTGCAGTGGCCGCATTCTTCCCGCTACTGAGCAGTGCATAGAGGAGGTGCTCGGTACCGATGTTGGCATGACGAAACTTGTGGGCGATCAGCACGCTCTGTTCGATCGCAGTATTCAGAGACAGCGACAGTCCATGTTTCACGTTCTGACCTTCCGTATCATCGGTTTTATTTGCTTTCAGGAGGATGCGAATGTTCTCGTGCGTGACGCCGGCTCCGGTGAGGATCGAAAAACCGAGTGACTTCGGGATGCCGAGCAGACCGAGGAGAAGATGCTCGGTGCCGATGTACTGGGCCTTCGTACTCTTTGCCTCCTGCTCTGCGAGTTGCAGAGCGAGTTTTGCATTCGGCGTAAACCTATCAAAGGGATGCATAGAAGGGGAGGGGAGAGATTAGCACTCAGTTGTTTCGAGTGCTAAGATCACCAGTGGATCGAGAATACTACCACATGAATACCTTGTTTGGTAAGAAGAATGAGTTGTTATTTCATTGGGGGTGAATTGGAGTGAATGAATGTCAGGAACGGTTAACAACTCGCCCTACCTCCTACGTCTGAGGGCATAGTAATCTTGAACAAAAATTGTGATCACAGCGGTGGTAGGAACGGCGAGGATGATGCCGAGGATCGGGTGGAGCGTATCAGGGAAGCTGATGCCCACAAGCATGCCGAACATGATGGAGATCGGAGAGAGTCCGACGGCGTGCTTCATGATGAGGGGGACCAAGAGATTATTTTCGCAGAGTTGGATGACGTAGTACACACCCATGACGACGAGCGCCCAGATGAATCCTGATTGGGTGAGCGAGATGAAGATAGCGGGGAGCGCTCCGATGAGCGGACCGGCGTAGGGGATGAATTCCGTGAATGCGGCGAGGAGTGCGAGAGTTTGGGCGTAGGGCATCCCGAGGATCTCGAGGGCGATGAAGACGAGAATCCCGACTGAGAGACACAGGAGCAGTTGACCGTGGAACCACTGTGCGACTTTCTGGTGGATGGCCTCGGCCTTTGCATCGTAGTAACTGCGGTAGTTCCGTGGGAGCAGGACACGAACGAAATCACAGATCTTCTCTCGTTCGAGTTGGATGAAGAACGCAAGGAAGAGGATCAGGATGAGGTTCACGATGAAATTGAAGACCGATCCTGCGATCTGTACCGTGAAGCCGATCGAACTCTGTGCAACAGCGGAGAGATTTTGGCCGAATTGGAACAGAGCGGATGCTCGATCTTTGATGCCCATGGACTGCAGCGATTGCTGCGTGATCTCCGTGAGACGCTCATTGAAGGCATCGGAGAGGAAGTTGAAGTGCACATTGGGATCAGCTAGGAACGAATCAGCACTGTGATTGATGAAACGAGCGAGATCCTGAATTTGTTCAGCGACGATCGGGATGAGTGAAGCGACGAGGAACACAGCGACTCCAAGGAAGAGCAGATAGAGGAGGACGACGGCAATGCCTCGTGGGATCTTCACTCTCTCCAGCCTTCGCACGTGTGCATCCATGACGAGTGCGAGGAAGAACGAGAGGAAGAGAATCAGGAGTTTGTCTCGGAGGATGAAGAGTGTCCATGCGAGGATGCAGACGAGGAGGATCGCAATGGTGGCCTTCGCTACGGTCCATCCTGCAATGTCTACGAAGACGATAGTGCGCGTCTTCTGTTCAGGGGGGAGTGACGTCTTCGTGAACTTCCCCTTGGCTTCGGACGATTGCATGCGCGTCTTCGCCTTTGCCCAGATCGATTGGGCTTTGGCGCTGAGGATCTTCATGGAAGTGAATCCATCGATCGTGGAATTCTTACGCATAGAGCTAGTTGGTAACAGCGGAGATGATGGTTTCGAGGATGATGTAGCTGAGCAGGCTGAGTGCCAAGCCCGCGAGCGCTGCACCGATTCCCTTCTTTGCGCCATCCGAACTCCCCCCTGGTATCGCAGGTCCGATCATGTAGCGGAATCCATTGATCATGAGCATGAGGAGACTGATGGATGCCGCGAAGGCGATGACGACCATGGTGAGATTACTCCCAAAATCTTTATAGCAAGCAAAGCCAAGACCTGGAGCATTGAATCCACCGTTCGCAAAGAAGGTATTGCAACTCCCTGTGTGCGGATCGAGACTCGCCGGTTGCGCATGAGCAAGGTCGATGAGGAGTGCATGTAATGCAGCGAACATGGAGAGCAGTATGCGCTTTGACCTTCAGAGAAGTAAATCGCTCGCATCACTGATCGTTGGCTTTGGCAACAACGAAAGGATACTCTTCTCTCATGTCCTTCTCTTGGTCCACGACCCCTCGGCCGATCGTCGCATTAGCTCCCATGGCAGGGGTGACCGATGCGTCGTATCGTCAGCTCATCAAGAAGGTTGCTCCGAAGACGATCGTCTTCACGGAGTTTTTAAGTAGTGATGCACTCGCGTACGGAGCGGAGCGAACACTGAAGATGCTCCAGTTTGATCCAGAGATTGAGCGTCCATTCATTGTGCAGATCTTCGGTGCAAGTCCGCAAAAGTTTCTGGAAGCATGCAGAGTGATCGAGCAGATCGGAGCTGATGGCATCGACATCAACATGGGTTGCCCCGCAGCGAAGATCGTTTCGTCGTGTTACGGATCCGCGCTCATCCGGCACCCTGAGCTCGCAGCCGAGCTCGTGCATGCGGCCGTGAACGCCGTGAAGATCCCTGTCAGCGTGAAGACGCGTCTCGGATGGGACACGCATGAGACGTTGATTCCCTTCTGCAAAGGGTTGGTGGCTGCTGGTGCTCAGGCACTGTCGGTCCACGGACGCAGGTACCATGACAAGTTTTCGGGGTTGGCAAACTGGGAACCGATCTACGCACTCAAGAGCGAAGTGTCTGTTCCCGTGATCGGCAACGGTGATATCGCATCAGCGGCCGATGCGCTCGAGAAGATCGGCAACCTCGACGGCGTGATGGTCGGTCGTGGGACGTTTGGCAATCCATGGGTGATGCGCGAAATAGCTCAAGCGCTTCAGAAGCGCGGCGTGGAAGGTGCCTGCCTGCCGGCAAGGCAGGGAACGTTGACGGTGGAAAGTGCCTTATTACCATCACCATTGTCCTTCATCGAAAAAATTCCGATGATCCTAGAACACCTCGATCTCTCTGTCCGCATGAAAGGCGAGAAGAGGGGAGTATTGGAGATGCGTCGACACCTGAGTAGCTACGTCAAAGGCTTCGATGGCGCCAAAGAAGTGCGCATGAAGATTTTGACATTGGAGAGAGCAGAAGAAGTTCGGGAAAAACTTCTGTCAGTCGCTTGATGAGATTTTTTCAACAAGAAGGCATAGTAGAAAATTTTCTGGGCTAGTTTTCACCTTGAAGTAACTCTTCAATGAGTTTTTGCTTTCTGTGCAACTTGAGACCTCTGTGCAAACGAATTTTATCTTTGATGTGTCCGAAA
>JAHFJR010000029.1 GCA_023245775.1 Candidatus Peribacteria bacterium
CTGCCATCTTTTCTCTCGGAATTCATGTTTCGTTATAACATCCGTTGCTACGAGACTCGTGTTTCCGTACTCTCAGCCTTGCTCTCTCGAAAAACCCACACACTTCTGGTCTAGTCCCCAGCAGTTGGAGGAGGGGTTAGGATACCAAGACATCTCGTGATGGGCAGTAAGCTCATCGGATCTACATCTAGCGGATCAAAGGGATGACGGCCCCTGCAGGTCAGGCTTTGTCCCAATCCGGTTCGTGCAGCAGGGTCACAGCATCCGTCCTTTCCGCCACAGTAATATCCCTGTTGGACAGTGCATACAGGTTCAGCAGCCGTGTCGCCCTCTAGGTCACCCTTCAATGAAGTACTCGAGAAATTAATTCCAAGTTGCTGACTGACAATGAGTCCAGCGACAGCAAGCATGGTGACTCCGGTGACGATCGCGACGGGCTTCTGCATGATGTAAGGGAGAGAAAGTAAACGCATTGTCTGGTTCCAGACTTGCAAAGTCAAAGCAAGAACCCTTGCAAGCAGAACTATTTCTTTTACTACTCCTTACAACAACAAAGCGGTGGAGTTGGAGGGACGGGAGGAAAAAGGGGTGCCGAAGGGGAGGAGGAAGTCGAGGACATATTTACACACAGCCAGTGATTGTACACCTTTGCGACGGGGCGCAGCAGAACATATCATTGCATGCAGTGGTAGGTGGCGTATAGCTGAAAATGGAAGCGCAGACGCCAGTTGCCAAACACGTCAAGCCTGCCTTGCAGCAAGATTGATTTGCACATGTTTGTCCTGCATTTTGCATTCCTGTTGGGCACCAGACGACCGTCGTTTCCAAATATCGTGGCGAAGCAGCCCGACAGCAGTTAACGGAGGCTCCGCAGAGTGCATCACCGCATGGTTTTGTCACCGCACCACAAATGGGAAGTGTTGATTGCTGAGCTGCTGTGCAAACTGTTGCTGGCACAGGAGGTGGCGGTGGAGTTGTAGGGAAAGTTGTAGGAGGTGGTGGTGGCGGAGGAGGTGGTGTGGTAGAAGCTGGAGCAAGACAGGCAGCTATGCATCCTGTAAGACATGTACTATCGTTTGCACATGAAAGCATACAAGTACTCACGCATATCCCATAGGCAGGGTCCACATCACCTTTCAAATGCTTCGTTGATATTCCCCCCCCCATGCCAAATTGCTGACTCAGAACCAGCCCAGCAATTCCGAGCATGGTGACTCCGGTGACGATCGCGACGGGCTTCTGCATAGAGAGTGGAGGAAGGAGAGAAAAATTCTATGTCAACACCTAGCGAGTCATCACCCGTGCCGCAGCAGCCGGTGCTGTGGTGTTATTGTTCGTGGGAGCTGGAACTACGGTTTCCATAGGGGTGACATCAGATTCATAATCGTACATACAAGTATCCTTCTGTGTTTTACTTCCATATTCATCATATTTAATGTAAGGACCACCTATTGGGAATGGAAGATAGGTAGTGTTGACTGCGTCGTTGGCGCAAACATCAAATTTCCCGTCACGTTTGCACTTTCCCGATTCAGCAGGGTTAGGATTCGGGTAGCAGTAGCGTTTGTATTTAGGCATCATCTCCCCCCGCAGGTTCATTTTTGTGGGGAGGCCGCGATGACTGATGAGAATGGCTGCAACGACGAGCATCACTACCCCTGCTCCAACGAGAGCTGTGAGATGTTTTGGCATTCTTGATGGTGGGAAATTGGGCCAATTGTCCAATTCTCTCCTACAGAAGTCAAACCAAGAGCCCTTGATTGCCATCAGGAATATTTCTTTTGCTGCTCCTTAGGTCCGACGAGAGAGATGCTTGGTGACGGAAGGAATCATTTCGATGTCATCGAGGCGCGTATCGATCGTGTCGAGTTGCGCTCCGATTTGCGCGAAGCCGCGGTCAACCTTGGTTTCTAGACGGTCAAATTTTTCATGGAATCCTCTTTCCATCTTTTGCATCTTCTCGTCTGTGTCCTGCTTTATGCCTTGCATGTGTTCAAGCAGAACCCGCAGAGTGATCTTGCCTGATGCTTTGGCAGTTTTTTTCATATTTTCTAGGTCCGACGAGAGAGATGCTTGGTGATGGAAGGAATGATCTCGATGTCATCGAGGCGCGTATCGATCGTGTCGAGTTGCGCTCCGATCTGCGCGAAACCATGGTCGACTTTGGTTTCAAGACGAGCAATATCCTGCTTCAGATTGTTATGCACACCTGCAATATCCTGCTTCAGATCATGACGCACATCCGAAATATTCTGTTTCAGCTCCTCCTTCATTCCTTGCATATGTGTGAGCAGCGTACGCAGCGTGATCTTGCCCGATGCTTTGGCAACTTTTTTCATATTTTCTAGGTCCGACGAGAGAGATGCTTGGTGATGGAAGGAATGATCTCGATGTCATCGAGGCGCGTATCGATCGTGTCGAGTTGCGCTCCGATCTGCGCGAAGCCATGGTCGACTTTGGTTTCTAGACGGTCAAATCTTGTTTCTAATCTATCAAGTCTTATTTTGATACCATTCGTATCAGTTTTGATGTTCGAGATATCGCTCTTCAGCTCCTCCTTCATTCCTTGCATATGTGTGAGCAGCGTACGCAGGGTGATCTTTCCCGATCCTTTGGCAACTTTTTTCTTCATGGGAATATCAGAGTAGTCCTCCATTGTATGGCAGAGCAAGTCACTTCCAAAAATATCTACTTGGGATCCCATCATTCTTTGGTGGAGTACACAGAAGCTGCAGGCATGAGCAATGCGTCTACTGTTCTCTGCTTCAGCCTTGACGGTCCTCATCCTCAGTCCTTCTCCCGCCTGCGGGCCGGAGAAGGATGCGCTGTTTTTGGTGAAACACGGGCCACCTCCTCTCCACATCAGTGGAGAGGAGGACGGGACCTGCCTGCCGGCAGGCAGGGGTGAGGGCCGGAGCGAGGCATCCAAAATGCTGCTCCAGCAAAGAATGATGTGATCCTCTACCTGCTTGCCACCGCAAATATTTCCTTCGCCGTTTCCTCGATCGACTTCCCTGTATCGATAGAGTGGATCGTCGGATCATCGTGCAGCGTGCGGTCGTAGAGGTCGTGGATACGGCGCATGAACTTCGTGTTCTCGAAGACCTCCAGTTGCCTCCTCTTCTTCACGCGATCGACGCAAACGTGGAACGCAGGAAGGGCGATCATGAGCACGTCGGGTTCCAGAAACGGTGTATTGACTTGCAGGAGCCAATCGGGGTCGAGCCCGAGTGCTTCGCCGTACACGAGTGTCGAGATGACGTAGCGGTCGCTGATGACGGTTTTTCCTGCAGCGAGTGCGGGGCGAATGACGGTCTCGATGTGCGCAGCACGATCGGCACAGAAGAGGAGTTGCAGAGCAGAAGCAGATGGGATCGACTTCAGCTTCAGCTGTTCGCGTATGAATTTTCCGATGGCTGTCCCCGTCGGCTCTGCGGTCAGGAGCACGTCGTGACCGAGTTTCGTGAACGCATCTGCAAGAATCTTTGCGTGCGTCGTGGTACCAGAACCATCGGGGCCCTCGAGAACGATGAAGCGACCTTTCCTCATGGAGGGAGTATACGCGACTTCATAATTTGCTCACCAGATCATTCAGTGTGTGCGTCATGCCCTTCACGAAGGCCTTGATCGGCATATCCTTGAGCGAGTAGACCATCTGGGTGTTGTCCGTATCCGTCTGGATCCCGATGACGACGAAGGCGGGCACGCCGAGACCCTTCAGGAATTCTTCACACTGTTTCTGGATGAGGGTGGTGTCCATACAATAGGGGAAAACAAAAAACCCCGCTTTCGCGGGGGTGGGTAGCGATTAGAAATCTCCTCCGCCCATTCCACCCGGCATCTGAGGCATGGGAGCATCTTTCTTCGGAGCATCTGCGATGGCGACCTCGATCGTGAGGAACATCGCGGCCACAGACGCCGCATTCTGCAGAGCCGAGCGCGTGACCTTCTTCGGATCGATGACGCCCACGGCCACGAGATCTTCGACTTTTGCCGTCACGACGTTGTAGCCCATCGTGCTGTCCTTTGCCTGCTTCACGTGCTCGACGATCACCGAGCCCTCGAGACCGGCATTCGATGCGATATTCTTGAGCGGATACGGAAGCGCCATTTTGACAATATCGATGCCGATCTGCTCGTCCTCGTTTGCACCCTTCAGTTTATCGAGGGCCTTGAGGGCATGGATCAATGCGGCTCCTCCTCCTGCGACGATGCCTTCCTCAGCTGCGGCACGCGTTGCAGACAGTGCATCTTCAACCCGGTGCTGCAGCTCCTTCTGCTCGACCTCCGTTGCGGCACCGACTTTGATGACGGCGACACCACCACTGAGTTTGGCCATTCGCTCCTGCAACTTCTCGCGGTCGAAATCACTTGAAGTATTCTCGATGTTCGCTTTGATCTCGCTGATGCGTGCCTCGATATCTTTCTTCGATCCCGCACCGTCGACGATGAGCGTATTGTCCTTCGTCACGACGATCTTGCCTGCCTGACCGAGGTCCTCGAGCTTCGTGTTCTCCAGTTTCAAGCCGACTTCCTCGCTGATGACGCGTCCACCGGTCAGGATCGCGATGTCCTTCAGGATCTCCTTTCGCCGATCGCCGAAGGCCGGAGCCTTCACGGCAATCGCTGAGAACGTGCCGCGGATCTTGTTCACCACGAGGGTCGCGAGGGCCTCGCCCTCGATGTTCTCGGCGATGATCACGATCTCCTTGCGACCTTTCTGTGCGAGGGCTTCAAGGACCGGAAGAATTTCCTGGATCGAACTGATCTTCTTGTCCGTGATCAAGATGTAGGCACTCTTGTAGATGGCCTCCATTCGGGCGCTATCCGTCACGAAGTACGGGGAGATGTAACCGCTGTCGAACTGCATGCCTTCGACGTACTCCTTCTCCAGTCCCATCGTCTGGCCGGCCTCCACCGTAACGACACCATCGGAACCGACTTCCTCCATCACTTCGGAGATGATCTTGCCGACTTCGGGATCTTGCGCCGAGATCGTTGCAACGGACGCAAACTCCTCTTTCGAGTTGATCGTCTTCTTCTGCTTGTCGAGATGTGCGACCACAGCTTCCACAGCCTTCATGATGCCGTTCTTCATCGAGATCGCATTGGCGCCTGCGGTGAGGAACTTGAGTCCTTCGCTGATGAGGCCTTCGGCGAGCACGGTTGCGGTCGTTGTACCGTCACCGGCGGCGTCATTCGTCTTGGTGGCAGCTTCCTTCACGAGCTGGGCTCCCATATTCTCCCATGCGTCCTCGAGTTCGATCTCCTTGGCGACTGTCACACCATCTTTGGTGATCGTCGGTGCGCCGTAACTCTTGCTGATGAGGGCATTGCGGCCGTTCGGGCCCATCGTGACGCGCACAGCGTCGGCGAGTTTCTTGATGCCATGGACGATCTTGTGACGTGCATCGTCACCGAAGGTCAGGATTTTTGCGGACATAAGTATTGGGGGAAGTGGAGAGTGGAGAGTGGAAGGTGGAGAGTTGAAAGTTGAAAGTGGAAAGTAAAAATCAGTTTCCAAGGGAGCGGCCTTTCTGGCCGCGGGTGTATGGGATTACTTCACAATTCCAAGAACGGAATCCAGATGCAGAACCTTGAGCTCGATGTCTTTCCCCGTCTTCGATTTCACTTTCAGATCATCACCGCTGTACCTCCCGAAGAGGACGATGTCACCGATCTTGAGATACTTGTTCGGATCAGGTGAGAGAATTCCTTTATCGTTCATGATTCCGCCTTTTCCAAGCGCAATGATGACGCCTTCTTGGGGCTTCTCCTTGCTGGAGGTTTCGGGGATCACGATGCCGGACGCCGACACCTGCTCTTTCTCGAGCGGATGGATGAGGACGCGGTCACCGAGCGGTTCGATGGTCGTGGCGAGTTCCTCGATCTTGGGGGAGGTCTTTGCAGACATAAGAAGGGGGGAGGGAAAAGGATGACAAAATGTTCGTTCGCACGTCGCGCGAGACGAATTGGCAGTCAGGAGTGTAGAGTGCTAAATAGGGGGAGTCAAGAGGGACTACTTTTTTGCTTCTGTCTTGAACCAGATGGTCCTCAATCTTGCTTCCTCCTTGGTATGAGCAAGATGTGTCCGTGTGCCGTAGTCCAGACTGGCATTGCAATTTGCCTGCATGAATCTCGATGCCAATGTGTGCAGATCAAGAATCGATTTCGCATCTTGTGGCTCTTCGCTGATCTGTATTGCCAAAGGACATGTGAGGACATTCCTCTTCAATTCCGTGCGAAGCTTCTGCAGCAGCTGATCGATTTTTCTTGGATGAAGAGCCGCATCGTTTGCGATGATTTCCATGTGGTTTCTCATCTCTGGATGTAGTCTCTCATACATGGTCTGTAGCTCCATCCACTGTGGCAGTTGTGTTGTGGGTAATGTCGAAGAGACCGAGTAGAGGCAGCGAAGATTGTTGAGGCCAGCTGCCAATTTCTCGATCGCTTCGAGTGTTGCGGGATCGATCTCCGTCTCTGCATCTTTCTCTTCGTCCATCCTTGCGTGTATGGATGCTTGCTCGATCGACGTTTCTCTCTGTGGAGCATCGTGCGATATGAGCGACAGTAGCGACACTGCAGTGAAGCCGGCGATTCTCCCCACCCTGCTTTTCCTAGTGACCGGTTCTGAGTTTGGTGGCATGTCGCCGATTGTTTTCGAGGCTGTTTCCATTGTGCTCGAGCGTAGTGCACTTGGTGAACGATGCAACATTCACGCATCAGTGAGCCCAGATTTTCCCTAGGGTCTGCGAAATAGTCGCCTATTTCAGATGGTGCGCCATACTGGCGACATGCGTTTCATCCCCGAGCGCTTCCGGACGAAGGAGACGAGAGGTTTGGATGGTCAGGTGGATCACTTCGGCATGAGCCCTGCACAGAAAGCCATTGCTGGCCTGACTCTTGCAGTGACGATGTCCCTCTCCACCATGCTGCTGCTTCGACGTGCTGCGGAGTCCGATGCACGCGATGCAGTCAGGAAGAAGGCCGAAGCAGCAGCACGTGCGGAGGATCTTCAGCGCGAAACTCTTGAGAAGGAGAGGCGAACGCTTGAGGATCGTCCACCTGTACGTCCTTCAGTCTGGGAGCAGAGAGGTGATATCCTCAAGGGCAGTGTCGTCTACATTCCAACGCTGAATCAGCATGGAAAGGAGACGATGGTGTCGATGCAATTCGTCGATGAAGGACGAAGGACAATCTTGCTGATCGATGGTAGAGAGTACGAGCAGACTGCTGATGGTTTCCCTCTCTTCGTCAGTTCCATTCACAATGATGGAGAGCGCATCACGGTCTCGGGAAGAGCGCTGTTCATGGTTCCAGGACAGTCGACGTGGTCGAAGCAGCATCTCTCGGATCTCTGCGTCGCCCTGCGTGAGCACGGTTCGTATGAGTTTCCTATCGATAGCATCGTTGCTGCGAAGGGGCTGATTCGTGCGCGTGAGCCCATTGTCGAATCGTCGAGTGCAGAGGTTGAGGAGGAACGCTGAAGGCAATGGAGATGAGAGAGATTTACCCTGTGCAATCGATTGTTTCTGGGTAAGATAGGCCCGTGCCGACGTGGCGGAATTGGTAGACGCGCACGCTTCAGGAGCGTGTATCCGTAAGGATGTGCGAGTTCGATTCTCGCCGTCGGCACCATCAATGTTCCTGTGCAGGCATGAATCTCATCGAGAGTGAATTCACGCAGTGCCGGGTATTTTTTTCTGTGAAATGCTCTCCCGTGAAGACATGACCGAGGTGGCCATCGCAGACTGCACAGCGGATTTCGGTTCGTGAACCGTCTCTGTCTGGAATCTTCTTCACCGCACCTGCAATTTCTTGGTCGAAGCTCGGCCACCCGCAGCCGGAGTGGAATTTGGCATTCGAGATGTACAGCGGTGTCTCGCAGCGCCTGCAGACGTACGTGCCCGTGCGGGATTCATTCTCGTATTCTCCGCTGAACGGAGGCTCGGTGCCGCCGTGTTCGATGACATCTGCTTCTTCTGAGGTGAGGGGGTTGAGGTGCATGGAAGAATTGTCCTCGGTTTTTTCTTTTCAAGCAATTGCAAGAATGTTCTGTTGCAGAAGCATGATGGTAGGGGCACAACAAATCGCGATTTGTTGTGCCCCTACAGGTGCCTATCACTTCTCTTCCGCTATCATTCCTCCATGAAGTTCCATATTCACCGCTCGGCACTCGACTGGACGATCTTCCTCTTCCTAACGGTGGTGATTCTCTGGAAGGGTGGCAAGGCACTCGATGCGGTGTGGCTTCTCGCCTTTGTAGCTGTGTTCATCACGCTTGCCGATATTCTTTTGGTTCCTAAAAAAGAGAGAGATCCCGTTCCCATGATCCCCTGGTTTCTGGCACTCCTGTTTCTTTTTTCGACAATTCTCAGCTTTCTCTTCTCGTCTACGAAGAACGTCGGCTTCGACGAAGTGTTGCAGACGGCATCACTGATCTTGCTTTTTCGTTACGCACTCGCCATCCCTGCCAATCGAGTTGCGCATGTTCAATCTAGACTTGCTCGATGTATCGCAGCGGCTGCCCTAGTGGCTTGTGGAATAGGAATGTCGGTGTACGTGTTTCAGCCCGTCAGCCGTTTCGTCGGGACGTTCTTCGACTATCGATTCTCCACTGACTACTGGCCGAACGCGTGGGCGGAGTTTTTGCTTCTCGCCTGGCCGATGCTCATGTGGTCGGTGTGGTGTAGAAAAAGAAGCCCCTCCACCCGAAGGGGGGAGGGGATGGGGAGGGGGCTTGTAACGGGCTTGCTGCTGAGCTGTCTCTTGCTCAGTTACTCGCGCGGAGCACTCGTTGTGTTTGGTCTTCAGTGTGGTCTGATGACCATTGTTCTTTTCATACACCATCGCAAGAGTGTGTACTCGAAACGCCTGATGACTTCCACTCTCTTGGTGAGTGTTCTTTCGATTGTATTTTTTCTTGGAGCCAATCGATTACGTTCGCAGTTTCATCCCGTGCAGTCTGTGCTCGAGAAGGTCACGTTCACCGCGAGCGAGGGCAGCTCGTCGATCTCGGAACGTCAGCAATTCTGGTCTCAGGCCATCACCCTCGCGAAGGAGAAACCCCTCTTCGGCTGGGGTCCATACAGCTTCCGTTTTCTGCAGCCTCATCTTCAGCAGGATGTACTCGCTACGTCGGATCATCCGCATAACGTGTTCCTGAAATTGGCGATGGAGAGGGGAGTGGGGGCTGCTCTATTGTTTGCGTTGATTGTCATGTGGTCTCTGGGTTCTGTGATACGAATGGAAAAAGGAAAATGGAAAAAGGAAAATGATTCCGTTCTTCGGCCTCTCCTGATCCTCGGAGTGCTCGGAGTACTTGTACACAACCTGATCGATTACAATCTGCAGTTCGTCGGTCTCGCGGCACCGATGTGGTTGGCACTCGGCACGCTCGCGCCGCGGGGTCGAGGACGATCTGTTTTCCTCAGCAACTGCACTCCAGTCTTCATCGCCATCCTCCTCCTTGTCTGTACGGTTACCGAAGGTCGCTTTCTGTATTTCTCTTCCCGTGCTCGTGCAGCAGAACGTGTGGGAAATTTTCCTGAGGCATTGCGTTTGTATTCAGAGACGGATCTTTCGATGTTCCAGAGAGACGCGTGGCTCAGCCGTTCTCGAATCCTGATGACATCAGGAACTCTCGAGGCGGCGCACGCAGCCATCGATCATGCGATTGCTCTGAACCCTCAGGATTTCCGCGTCTGGAAATTGCAAGGTGATCTCTTCATCCAAACGCATCAGATCGAGGCGGCAAAGCAAGCATTTCAGCAAGCGTATGACTTTGGACGGTTCAATGATCTCGGTATCACGCGAGTCTTGGTTGAACTCTGGATGAAGGACAGAGACTTTCTTGATGTCCACCGACACGAGTATGAGGTACTTCTTGATGATGTTGGTCTTGCAATCCAGCAGAATACGCACTTCATCGATCTCTCGAGCAATGTCGAGGAACTCGCGAAATTGTGTGATCTCCTTGCGCGCGCCTATCCGCTCGAGGCAGAGGAGTATCAGGCGCTGAAGGAGCGCAGTCTTGCGCATGCCCTCCTCGAGCGTTCTCGTCTCTCGGGCAGGCCAAGAGGCTTGCTTTGGTAGTGGGGGAGGCACTATCATGCTTCTCCCTGTTTCCCCCAAACGTTGGTATGAAAAAATTTCTCCTCCCTCTCCTTGCCTGTTTTCTCTTGAGTGCGTGTGGGAAGAGCGACACCGTCACGATTGATACTGGTTCCGGAAAGGCGCTGGAGGTGCAGACCTACAACACGGTCATGGGGACGAAACATTTGACCGATCCCGTTCACGGGAAGGAGACGCAATTTGCGTACGGTGCGGTCAGTGGAGTCGAAGGAACGAAGGCCAATGGTGTGACGTACCTCCATACATTTGCCGACGGTGTGTCGGTGCTCACGGTCAATGTCAATATTCTTCCCGTTCCAGGCAAGCACTTCATTGCGTGGGCAACGGATGAGGCTGGCATGTCGTACACCTACGCAGGGGAGCTCGAGAGTGTCCTCAACGACGCTCGTCACACCGTGACGCTCACGACGAAGCAGGAGGTGAAGAATCTTGCCAGGGTTGTCGTGACGATCGAGTCTTCTGTGCATCCTGGTTCAGCCGGTCAGCATGCTGCAGAGGCCACGCTGAAGGTGGTGAAGAAATAGCTATTTCAGCCATTCAAACGACTGATCGGCAGTCCCGTCACCATCACGAAGGCCACGAGGGCGATCAGCAGCATGTGCATGACGATGAGGGACAATGGGAGGCGCCTGTGGATGCGGAATGTGGGGTTCATAGAGTTCGCAGATAGAGTTCGAAAAAGTGCGCAAGTGTAATGTTTCCTGTACTGATGTCTAGGAAATGTGCATAAAAAATGTGTTCAACATATGATTTTCGCATTCTTTAGACCAGAATCCTGCTCTATCCATCTGATCATTTGCATCATGTCATCAGCCGGAGAACAATTCGTTCAATGAATTTTCCTGAATCAAAGACAGTAGAGGGTACTTCTCACAGTGGAACTGTGGAGGCTGTAGATCCTCGTTTCGCTCGTTTGATGGAGCTCTATGAAGAAAGATACGACAGGCTCGTTTGGTTTGCCCGCAGAACAAGTGGTGATATTGATGAAGCTGAAAATGCCGTGCAGTCCGCCATGGCACACATTCTGGAGAAAAGGTCTTGGGAAGAGATCCAACACATTGAGTGTTGCTATACATGGCTATGTACGAACGTTCGTCGTCAGGTGACTGAGTTACGTAGAGCCAAAGGTCAACACTTTTTTGACGAGACTGTTTCGATCGATGATCGTCTTCCCTTTGTAGAATCAAGGGTATCGATGCCTGATACTCTCTCCGAGGATCTTATGGAGCGAAAACAGACAGTAGATAAAGTTCTCTCGGAGATGAATCCGAATTTCTCTTCGGCATTGCGTGCACTGATGGCTGATTCTCATCCCGAGCACCATCAATTTCCTAAAAATAAGGACTTGGCATTCAGACTTGGCATTCGGGAAAGTACTCTGAAAACAAGGATCATGAGGGCGAGGCAGCATATGTTTGAGGCACTGAGCTGCGAAGAAGATTTCGATGATCTTCTTCGTCAATACAAGAAGTGGGGCACGGCGGCATAGTGCAAAGAGAAGCGCCGCGCGATCTTCGTTTCTTGTGTATCATCCTCCCACATCGGGGTAGAGCTCAGTTGCCTAGCCCCGTTGTGCGGGGCGTCCAGAAAATAAGCGCCGCGCGATCTTCATTTCTTGTGTATCATCCTCCCACGTCGGGGCGTAGCTCAGTTGGTAGAGCGCGTGGTTCGGGACCACGAGGCCGAAGGTTCGAGTCCTTTCGCTCCGACCATGTCTTCTTACTTCTTCTTGATGGAAGAGGACATCGAATGTTTCTGCACAGAGGAATGCGAACGGAGCACACCAGTTCCTGTCTGCGCCTTCTTCCGTCGGCTCTGTTTCATCTTCAGAAGGAGTTCTGCTCGCTTCTTCTTGGCCTTCTCGACCATGAGCGCGTGTTGTAGGGGGGTCGGTTTCCCCGTTGCTTTCCTGAAGACTGCCTTCACAAGTTTGCCATGAGAGGGCACTTGTTGAACCTTTGGCCCAACCTTCACGATGGCCTTCTTCGAGGGTTGCACGATGGTGACGGTCACAGCTTCTGCCGTAGGCAGAGCGAAGAGATGGACGATGAGGAGGAGTCCAGCCAGAGAGAGCATGGGCGCGATACGCATGGCGAGGAGCGGGGAAACTCATCGATCATATCACCGCGTCTGGTTCGATGCATGCCACTCCTCTACGATAGACCTATGTCGATGCGATCTCTGCTCCTGCTCATGAGCTTCACGTGTCTCGTTGCCGCCTGCACGGGTGTACAGAAGAAGGGATCCGCGTCGTTTCCGATCCTGAGAGACTCTGCGATGATCAGCGATGCGACACTCGCCTCGATGCGATATACCATCATCGATGCACACGTTCGTAGCAAGCTGAGGCAAGCCGGCAGGAATTTTGATGTACAACTCCAGGGCGGACTCTACGATTTTCCGGAGGCGTTTCGTATGAAACCTTTCGACCATGTTCGTCTTCATGCGGAACCAAGGGTCAGAGGAGATATGGACGGAGACGGCGTCGATGATGTCGTGGTCGTGCTGCAGATCGGCGACGGAGAGACATCGGTCTCTGAGCTTGCGATGCTTGCAACTCATTCTGGCTCCGTTCATCAGATGGCTTCGTTCAGTCTAGGTCATGCGACGGTCACATCTCTTGCGATCAGCCATCTCTCACTTCGCGTGAATGCCATCGAAACATTTGTACCCGGAACCGCATCCCGCAGTGCTGTCTTCACGTTTCGCTTACCGGAGAGCGTGATGGTGGGCAGTGGGGCGGTTCGCAAGAAGTGAAGATCTCTGGTACACTTCGGTTGCTTCTTTCCTCACCTTTCCTTATGCGCAAGTTTCCGCGGTGGCTCATCGTCGTTGGTGTCCTCGTCGTTCTCGGTCTGTGGTTCATCGGTCGTTACAACGGACTCGTCACAGCAAAAGGTGCTGTTCAGAACAGTTGGGCACAGGTGGAGACGCAGTATCAGAGGCGAGTTGATCTCGTGCCGAATCTCGTGAGTACGGTGAAGGGTGCTGCGAAATTTGAGCAGGACACGTTCAAGGAGGTGACGGAGGCACGCAGTGCGTGGGCGCAGGCAAAAACAGTGGGCGATCGAAGTCAGACGATTCAGGCAGCGCAAGGATTTGACTCCGCTCTCTCTCGCCTCCTCGTGACGGTCGAGGCCTATCCGGCACTTCAGGCGACGCAGGCATTCCGCGACCTGATGACACAACTCGAGGGCACAGAGAATCGTGTCGCCGTTGCGCGCAAGGATTATAACGACTCAGTGTTTGCCTACAACGTCCGAACACGCACGTTTCCAGGTGTGATCGTAGCCAAGCTCTTTGGTTTTTCCGCAGAGAAATCGTTCGAGGCCGTGAAGGGAGCGGAGACGGCACCGACTGTGGATTTCACCAAGTAGTATTCGATGGTCCTCCCTCTTTCACGCGCAGGCCTTGTCGTGACGACGATCTTCGGCCTCGCATTCCATGTACCCTCTGTCTTCGCCGCTTTCACCATCCCAGCGAATGACGGATTTGTGACCGACGTTGCCGGTCTCCTGAAACGGGATCAAGAGTCTGCACTCGAGGCGATCTTGCAGCAGTACAAAACGCAGACGAGCAATGAGATCGCGATCGTGATCCTTCCTGACCTTGGAGGGAGTGCGATCGAGGACATCGGTCTCGAGATCGGTCGCAAGTGGGGGGTCGGATCCAAGGGGAAGAGCAACGGTATTCTGATGCTCGTTGGATACGCTGAGCATGAGGTCCGGTTTGACGTCGGTTACGGACTTGAGGGAGCAGTTCCCGATATCGTCGCACAGGGCATCATCGAGAAGGACATCGTTCCAGCTTTCCGCAGCGGCGATTACGAGGGTGGTATTACCGCTGCCATCAGCTCTCTGCAGAAACACATCGGTGGTGAGTACACAGCTGAGCGGTACACGCTGCAGCCGACGACATCGGGCGTTCCTGGGTTCATTTTCTTCATCGGTTTTCTTGCATTTCAGTGGCTCGTTTCT
>JAHFJR010000005.1 GCA_023245775.1 Candidatus Peribacteria bacterium
TCGGACACATCAAAGATAAAATTCGTTTGCACAGAGGTCTCAAGTTGCACAGAAAGCAAAAACTCATTGAAGAGTTACTTCAAGGTGAAAACTAGCCCAGAAAATTTTCTACTATGCCGAGAAAAGGTAAGCAAGGTAAATTGTACAATGCAAAATATAATGTGTCAAGTATCTCCTTTGCACTCTAAGACTCAGGTTCCTTCAGGTCAAGAAATTTCTGTTTCATTGTGAGAAAGCACCCACAGCGTATAGACACCAAGCATGGTTCCAAGCGGAACATCGAAAAGCCCGAGGATGGCAAAAATCTTTGCAAGCGTACGTGCATAGCGGTGCTTCTTCAGGAGTGCGTAACCGGTCAGAAGCGTTCCTAGAGAAGCGAACACGAGAAGTCCGAGAAGAAACGTTCCGTATCCGGCATCGATCAGTACCTTCTGCACATCAGGACTGAAGCTGCCGGAAAGATGGCCAAAGATCGCATAGGCGAAATACGTTGCCACCAAGAACGATACCACCCCCATCGCAACGTAGAGCCAGCCGAGGATCCTGAGGTGGAGAGACACACCGTGAAGTATACCTCACGAACCGCAGCATGTATGACCTACCATACGCAATCACCGCAGCATGTCATGCAGCATCCATCGGATCACCTCCGTGGCCATGATACGACTCCCGAGGGAGGACACATGGCAACACTGATCGATGTACAGAGGTTCGGGATGATGAAGAAACACCTGTGTAATGTCATGAAAGTAGACTCCCTCCCTCCTCAGAGCCACTCCAGCCTCCCGCAGGATGGGATATCCCATGGAGACAAAATGGTCATACGGATGCCCTAGATTCAGTGCAGACCTTCTCTCCTCTCTACCCCATAGGGTTTACTCCCTTGCAGATACTGATTGGGCTGAAGGAAATGGAAATAGAGTGCACCATTAGCATGGCTAATACGCTCCATCTGCAGAGAACTCTTCCTCCACATCTCCGCAAGAAGACGAAGCGACGATGCTTCCTCCGTCTGTCTCTCCACGGGGCCTGTCACACCGAACGACGTTGGAGCGTCGATCTGCTGAACCATCTTCTGTTCGACACGCACGAATGCATGGGACAGGCAGGTGTCAACAAAGAGCCAGAGTGCGCGCACAGTGAAACTCCACTTCAATGGCTTCTGATGAGCAAGTGTGGCAAGGAGCACACGATGATCTTGCAAGGCGAACAGATGCCTGCGGTCGGCAATGAGATCAGGATTCTCTTGATTCGCCAGGAAGTACCAACCCCGCGGGTAGAGCACGCTGACATGCTTTGGGAAATTTTCAATCATGCCCAACGTGATGTCATTGAATCCATCGAGCTCGATCACCACATCAAAGTGGGCACCAAGCGATAACAGATACGTGTATGCGAGAAGCATCTGAGGCTGTTTGAAGCCACCAAGCGCCACACCTGAAAAAATCACTTTCTTCCCTGCAAACTGTGGAAAACGAACAATGGCATCAGAAAGTTTCTGCTGGACGATGGGATCTGTGAGAAAAAAATACGCCACGGATCCACCAAAGATACCAACGACAACCGTATCTCCACTTGCTGATCGAACCAAGGTGCCAGAATTCTCCGCAAAACCATATGCACTGAGTGAATCCTGGAGATTGCCAACCACGTGAGCATCCTTCGGCACGCGTACAAAACCAAGATAGGGGTGGAGGACATTCCCATCAGCAGCATGTGGTGAGTTGTCCACGCTCGTGAAGAGGGCATCTGAAAAGAGAGCACTGGATGCCAAACTACTGCTCCATACAGCTCGTTGCATCGCTGTCGTTTTGCTAGGGACAGCGAATGTCCCAAGAAGAGTGGCAAGACCAATGTAGCTGAGTGCCTCAAGACCCGACATCGTGATCACGATGAGACAGATCCAGAGCACGATCCTACGAGGCACCATAAGCTCATGGTACCAGAAACAGAACAGGGCCATTCGACGCTTCGAACTCAAAAAAATGGCTCCGGGTGGTGTACCATGAGCGACCCCGCACTTGCTGCGGTGGAGTCGAATGGTGGACGATACTGGGATCGAACCAGTGACCTTGCGAATGTGAATCGCACGCTCTAACCAGCTGAGCTAATCGTCCATCGTCTCTCACCATCGGCCTAGGCCGATCATCGTCCAAGGAAATCTCAGAGCCTGATTGTCAATTGCCTGTCACTCAAAGTCCAGTCCATTTCTATGAACTGAAAGAAGACCATTGCCTGCCCTTCCGTAGCTCCGAGCCGCACGAGGAGCGAAGGAGGGTCAATTGTCAATTTTCCATGATGGAGAGAATCACAGTACACTATCCCCACATGAACCGCTCCGTCACCCTTCTCTACTCGACCTCAACCGGCCACACCGAGTTCGTGATCGATGCAGTCATCGGGGCACTCGGAAAAGAGATGAAAGATCTGCGCATCATCAAGCAGCGCGCGGAAGTGAGCAAGCCCGAGGATCTGAAGAAAGCAGATCTTCTGCTCCTCGCCTGCGGGTCGTGGAATACCGGCAACATCGAGGGGCAACTGCAGCCCTACATGGAAGACCTTCTGCATGTGCGAAGCAGCGACATCGATCTGAAAGGCAAGCCATCTGCGGCCATCGGGCTCGGTGACGATCGATATCACTTCACGGCCCGAGCCGCGGAGAAACTCACAGACTATTTGACCAGTCACGGAGCAACTCTTCTTCTCCCGACGCTGAAGATCATCAACGAACCATTCGATCAGACGAAAAAAATCGAGCTCTGGACAAAGGAATTCATCGCCGCCATCGACAAACTACCAACGAAATCTCGTGAATAACTTTCTACTTTCCCCGTCCGACCGCATCCGGGCGGGCACTTTCCACTTTCCACTCGCGTGACGCGCGTCTCTCTCAAAATCGTCGGCGCATCGGGCCAAGGCATCGACTCCATCGGGGAAATTCTGGCGAAGGTGCTCAAGCGAAGCGGTTACTGCGTCTTCGGCTATCGCGAATATCCATCACTCATCAAAGGAGGTCACGCCAGTTATCAACTAGATTTCTCGAATGAAGCCATCGAGAGCACCGAGATGAAAGTGAACATCGTCATTGCACTGAATCATCATGGCCTCGAGCACAATGTGAGCGATCTCAAAGCTGGCGGCATCCTGATCCACTCGACAGAGGTCTGGCAATTTCCGAAAGAGCAACAGGCGCTCATCGAGCGGCTCAGCATCTCCGTTGTGTACCTGCCCATCGAGAAAATGATCGCGGATCTGAAAGCGAAACCCATTCTCTCCAATGTGATTCTCTCCGCATTCCTCTGGGCAATCTTTGGGCAGAAAGCGGAGAGCCTGAAGACGATGGTGGGTGAGAAATTTGCGAAGAAGAAAGATCTGCTCGACCTCAACATGCGCTGCATCGATGAGGGATTCTGTCTCAAAAAAGAACAACACAAAGATTTGACCGTGACACTACCAAAGAGCAGCACCACTTGGAAGAAGCACCTGCTGCTGACCGGAAGCAAGGCGATGGGACTCGGCGCGGTCCATGCCGGTGTGCGTCTCTTCGCTGGTTACCCGATGACGCCGAGCAGCCCCCTTCTCCATTACATTGCCGCGATTCAGAACAAAACAGGCATGGTCATCAAGCAAGCGGAGGACGAGATCACTGCGGCACAGATCGTCTCCGGTGCGATGTTCGCCGGAACGCGCGCGCTCACCGCCACCTCCGGCGGCGGCTTCGACCTCATGAGTGAAACGGTCTCGATGAACGCCATGATCGAAAATCCAGCCGTGTTTGTCCTCGCGCAACGCCCCGGTCCCGCAACGGGGCTCCCGACATGGACGGGGCAAGCCGATTTGCTGATGGCCGTGCATACATCGCACGGGGAATTCACACGCTGCGTACTGGCAGTCTCCAATGCAGAAGATGCATTTGGATTGATGAGCGAAGCGTTCAATATCGCGGAAGAATTTCAGATCAGCGTGATCGTCCTCACAGATAAACACATTGCAGAAGCCCTCTACACTGAAAAGCCCTTCGATCAGAAGAAAATGATCATCAAACGTGGCCTCGTCACAGATCCTGAGAAACGAAGGAAGCTCGTCGCAGCTGATCGCTACGATCCAAAAGTCAAAAACGGCGTCTCACTTCGCTGGCTGCCGGGGAGTGAAGCCGCAACGTATGTTGCGCAAGGCGATGAACACTCAGCAGATGGAACTGTCGAGGAATCCGCACGCAATGCGAAAGAGCAGATCGACAAACGAATGAGGAAAGCAGAGTGGCTGAAGAAGATGTTGCCGGAACCGGAGCTCTTCAGGGTGGAAAGTGCCCGCCCGGATGCGGCCCGCCCGACCGGTACGGGCGAGGTCGGACGGGGAAAGTGGAAAGTGGAAAGTGACGAATCATTCGCACCGGATATTTTGCTCATTGGCTGGGGCAGCACAAAATCCGTCGTGCTCGATGCCCTAAAAGACTACCCACTAACCACTAACCACCAGCCACTCTCCATTGCCTACCTCCACTTCACCAACCTCTGGCCTCTCAAGACCGAGCGCTTCTCGGCTCTCTGCTCCAAGGCAAAGAAGACGATACTGATCGAGGGAAATGCTCAAGGCCAGCTCGGAATGCTCCTGAAGCAGGAAACCGGCACGCCGATCCATCACAGAATCTTGAAATACGATGGACGTCCGTTCTTCGTGGATGAACTCCAATCACTCATCGGCGAGAAGCTAACCACTGACCACTAATCACTGACCACTCGTATGTCCATCCCTCTCCACACCACCCCTTCGGCCGGCGTCTCCATGAAG
The DNA here is from genome assembly GCA_023245775.1 of Candidatus Peribacteria bacterium. GTDB lineage: Bacteria > Patescibacteriota > Gracilibacteria > Peribacterales > Peribacteraceae > SICN01. The sequence goes on from JAHFJR010000005.1 coordinate 4,792, forward strand.
GACTACAGCACCCAGACACGCTGCAGCTGGTGCGACGGCTGCGGCGACTACGGCATCTGGACAGCGGCAAAAGAAGCGCTTGTGGAACTCGGCCTCGCCCCATGGCAAGTGCTCCTCTGTTATGACGTGGGCTGTCACGGGAACATGTCGGATAAATTACAGGGCTACCGATTCCATGGCCTGCACGGCCGCGTCCTACCGTTTGCAGCAGGTGCGAAGCTCGCGAATCCGAAGCTGCCAGTCATCGCTTTCGGCGGCGACGGTGCCAGTTTCTCCGAAGGGATCGGACACCTCGTGCATTCGGTGCGAAGCCACTATCCGATCACTTTCGTGCTCCACAACAACGGCAACTACGGCCTCACGACCGGTCAGGCAAGTTCCTTAACGCCTCAGAACCAGCCGATGAACACAGCACCGAACGGGGTAGCTGAAGCGACACTGAATTCCATGGACTTCATCTTCTCCCTCGAGCCCACGTTCGTTGCACGCGGCTTCTCCGGAGACATCAAACAGATGAAATCGATCTTCAAAGCCGCACTCGTTCACCGCGGCTTCGCCTTCGTCGATATTCTGCAGGCCTGTCCGACCTACAATCACTTCGCAACGCACACGATGCTCATGGAACGGTATTACAAAGTCGAAGACGAAGGCCATGACCCTTTGGATTTCAAGAAAGCCCGTGCTCTTGCCATCAATACCGGCAAACGCATCGCGACAGGGATTCTCTATCGAAACGAAACCGTGCCGAATTTCATTGAGCGCCTGGTGCCAAGACAAGGCAAGACGACGACTCTGGTGGAAGAGGTGGAGAAAGTGGACATCAGCAAGTTGATGGAGGAGTTTGTGTAGGTTGACAGTAGAGTAATGGAGTGATTTATTCAGAAATGTATGGTCCTGCAAATAAACTCTCTCATCGCTTCCGGATGGGGCAAGGCATTGCGGAAACTTCATGACATTGAGCATGAACAACTGAAGGTTCTGGAACACAGTTTAGGGCCTCATAATTTCCATCAAAGAATTCGGCGACTCTTCGAACTACATTCCTCAGAAAATAGAAGAGGTACCCCCGCCGAAAACATGAAAGATGATACGGTAAGTCTGTTTCAAGCACTTCGAGATCTCATCCGACTGGAAATTCAAGAACCGCTTGTACTTCCTGATCGATTTCCCATATCAAGAGAATTTCCATGTGACCCTACAGTCATCTGCAACATGATCGATCAAAAGAAATGTCGTTTCCCAAGGACGATCAGGAATTAAAATTTGTTGCACGTATTGAGAACCTTGAAACGATGCTAGCTGTTGCATTTCTTAGTAGGGGCATAACAAATCGCTATTTGTTATGCCCCTACAATCTGAGCAAACGCAATCATTGGCGTTTGAAGAGTAAAATAGAACGAAAACATCCCGAACTTCATTGAGCGACTGGTGCCGAGGCAAGGCAAAACGACGACGCCGGTGGAGGAGGTGGAGAAAGTGGACGTGAGCAAGCTGATGGAGGAGTTTGTGTTTGTGTAATTGACATTTAATTATTTTCTACTATTATCATCTTATTGCTGCTCTTTACATCACCGATGTTCGGGGATGGAGAGTGGCTCGTTTGGATGGAGCAGATCATGCAAGTGCTTCGGAAAGTATTCTCCGCAGTGGGTCCATTCTTGGGGCTTCTCGTCTTCACGTTTCTGGGAGTGCTGTTTGCATTCCAATCAGGAAAAATTGGGCATCCGATTGCTATTGCGATTGCCGCAGGGCCTCCAATGGCTCTGTCGGGCATCTTCCTTGGTATCGGCTATCCGTATGTCGGGACGGCCGCAGATGACCCGCATCATCGCATTTGGAAAATCGCTTTCCTTGTGTGCCTCAGCGCATTTTCCATGGGGTTGATCTTCAAAAGCTACTCGTAGCTCCGAACTCGGTTTTCAGCAATATTGTGAGAGGCTCATGCGTATTCGCATGGGTCTCTTTTCTCGAAGCATTTGCAACATAACCTGACAGAAAGTTGTCTGATATTTTCCTTATTCAGTTTAGCCTGCTGGTATAAATTTCAAGAGAGCACGACAGGCTGGAACCTTTCTAAGCGAATGTTGAAGCACCACCTGTACCATCTCATTTTTAAGATTTGGGTATAGGGAAATTACTCTGTTGTCATTTTTAAGAACAACTCATGAATCTTCGTATTTCCTCGCACTTCCGGATGGAATGTGCCGATGAGAATATTGCCTTGTCGCACGAGAACTGGCACGCCTTCATGTGAAGAAAGGACTTCGACTTCTCGGCCTATTTTTGTGATTTTTGGAGCCCTGATGAAGGCAGTATCGATCTTGTCTTTTAGTCCCTTCACCGAGAGTTTCGCCTCGAAACTTTCGGCCTGAGATCCATAGGCATTCCGGTCGATCGTGACATCGATCAGCCCCAGTGTTCTCGGACAATTTTTTCCTGTTCCTTTTTTCGACAACAAGATCGCACCGGCACAGGTGCCATATAAAATAAGCTTTCCTTTTTCCCCCTCTCCCCTCGGCCCGCCCGAACGTACCCGTTCGGTACGGGCGGGGAGAGGGGGTAAGGGGGTGAGGGCGCGACGACGAATTTCTTTTCCAACGCCCGACTCCTCCAAAAACTTCGAAATCACCGTGCTCTCACCTCCGGGAAGAATTAGCGCATCGACTTTTGCAAGATCTTCAAGCGAGCGAACTTCGAGCGCGGGCACATGCAACGAATGAAGCACCGCAATATGCTCTGCGAAATCGCCTTGGAAAGCCAAAACACCAACAACCATGAGTGAAGTATAGCAAAAAATATTGCGCACCGCGGGTAGAAAACCCGCTCCCGTTTTCTTTCTTGTCACGCCGCAGCCACGCCTGCGTGCCGTAACACCGATAATGGTTTGAACTAAAACGGCACTTCGGTGTGCAGGCACGGAGGGCTGCTGCTGTTTCACTAAAAACAGAGTTTCCCCCTCTCCCCTCGGGGGAGGGGGTCAGGGGGTGGGGGAACATCAAACTCCCCTCTCCTGCATCTTCGTCTGCAAATTCGCAATCTCCAGCCCCACCATCGCCGCCCCCAAACCCGTCGAGACCTCCATAACCTTCTTCGGATCTTTGTAATGCGTCGTGGCTTGAACGATCGCTCTTGCCATCCGTTTCGGATCGCGGGATTTGAAGATCCCAGAACCAACGAACACTCCTTCCGCACCAAGCTCCATGAGCAGTGCAGCATCGGCGGGAGTCGCGATGCCTCCCGCGACAAATGTCACGACGGGAAGTCGCTGAGCCTTTCGCACATCCTGCACGAGTTCAAGGGGAACACGTTCCTGCTTGGCAAACGATTTCAGCTGAGCAAGCGACATGGACTTCAATCCAGCGATCTGCCCTCTGATCAGTTTCAGATGACGCACGGCCTCGATGACATTGCCCGTCCCCGCCTCCCCTTTCGTGCGGATCATGCAGGCACCTTCTGCGATTCGACGAAATGCTTCGCCGAGCGTGGTGGCCCCGCAGACGAATGGAATGTTGAAACCGCTCTTCTGAACATGATCAAAAGGGTCTGCGGGTGTCAGGACTTCGGATTCGTCAATGAAATCAACACCGAGCGCTTCGAGGATCCTCGCCTCCATGGTGTGCCCGATGCGGATCTTGGCCATCACGGGAATCGATACGGCCTTCTGAATGTCTTTGATGAGCTGAGGATCGCTCATACGAGCCACTCCGCCCTGCGCCCTGATATCAGACGGAACACGTTCGAGAGCCATGACCGCCGAGGCTCCGGCTGCTTCGGCGATCTTCGCCTGTTTGGCCGTGACAACATCCATGATGACGCCGCCTTTGAGCATCTTCGCAAGATCGAGGCCAGTGCGGTTTTTGATGGCAAATATGGTTGAATGGCTAAATGGCTAAATGGTTCGCAAGCGAAACCCAAGATTGTTGCATGCAAGCCATTTAACCATTCAACCATTTAACAATCAACATGTTTGGTTGCTGTCACAAATTCCGGATCGATGCTCAGCCGACTCTCCTCTGGGAGCACCTGTCCCTGATACTTGCTGAACGGCTTCAGATTGTACGGAGTCTCGGCAGGTGAGCTCATCATCTCAAAGGCGATCTGGCAGACGCGCATGCCGGGATACAACGCCACCGGTAGACGGTTCAAATTTGAAATTTCAAGCGTGATGGTGCCCGAGAATCCCGGATCCACGAAGCCTGCCGTTGAGTGCACGATGATCCCGAGACGCCCAAGGGAACTGCGGCCCTCGACACGCACGACCATGTCATCTGGAACCGTCAGCTTCTCCTGCGTCACACCGAGAATGAACTCCCCCGGTTGCACGATGAACGGTTCGCCATCCGGAATCGTGATGATGCGCATGTTCTGGGCGAACGTGCGGGGGTTCTTGGGATCTAAGAGCGCATACTTGCTGTGCTCGTAGACCTTGAAGACGTTGCCAAGACGCAGATCCATGCTGCTCGCGTGGATATGGCTGAAAAGTTCGGTCTGAGTCGATTCCACTTTCACTTTCCCTGAGGCAATGGCCGCCTTGATATCGCGATCAGAGAGAATCATAGGGGCCGACCATACCACAGATGTGCGAGACTTCAAAAAAGTGAAGAGTGCAATGGGAGTAGGAGGAAAAGAAAACGAAAAGCTGTAGAATGGATGGCCCATGGGATATGCCCTCCGTTCCGAATCCGGCAGCAGTGCTCTACGTGACGAAGTCACGCAATCAAGCCAAGGAGACCTGCATAGTCGCATGAATGCGGTACGAAGCCGTGCACGGCGCTTCATGGAAGTTCTCGTGAAAACAAAAGCATCATCTTCGGGCGAACTAGAAACCTACCGTAGTTACTTCAACCGCATGCGACTCACAGAAGAAGGAAATGATGCTATTCACTACCGTGAAGAATTTTTTGAGGGAACGAACGGAGTAGAAGGACACGGAAATTTGATGGAACGTTCGGCGATCACCCTGTACAAAGAATTTATCAAGAACATCGAAGAGGCATCAGCAAGGAAGATCATTTCAGCGGAATCCAAGAGAAAATGGACAGAGCGTTTCGAGAGCACATCGGTCGGATTCAAGGCAAAAGAGTACTGGGTCCTCCATCAAATGCCCCACTACATGGCCGCGTGGCAGCAGGCAAGCGATGATCGAAAAGAACTCCTTCGTCATCCGGAATTCAAGAACCTTCTCCAGTACGATTCGCGTTTTGCAACGATCGAGAACGAGGGCGCTTTCCTCACCCTGCACCACGAGAGACGCAGAGGTCTCTTGGCAGAAGCGAGAGCCGCACTGCGTGCAGGAAACAGGGAACAATTGGATCTCTATGCCGCTGCACGAACCAAGCTGGAGCAAGCAGCCTCGAGGAAAGTCTTGAGTCATAACAAAATCGGCGGCTGGCTGGAACGCATCTTCAAGAAGAAAGCGAGTCCGAAGAGAATCGTGGAATTTCTGGAAGGCTCGGGAACAAACTCCCTTCCCGCTCTCATCCGCAACTGGACACGTGTACGCGAGCGTTACGACAAAGTCCGTGCACTGTTCCAAGCACAAGGTGATGAACAGCTCCCGCGCGGCATCCATCTCGTCACCGAGCACCAGTTCCTCGGGATGCACTATGAGCAACGTCTACATTACACCGAAGAGATGGAACGACGTCTGGCACACGGACCTGATATCAGTCTAGAGCATCCTTCGTTCATAAAAATCCGTCACGCCATCGACCTCAAAGACTGGGAAGATGCGGCGATCCTCATCGAACAAGCCAGACTGCAGCCGCTCTCGGAGAAGGATGCCTCTCGTCTCGATTCCATGCGCCGCTACGTGAGACAATTTGCGAGAGGCACGGATGCGGCAGCATCTGGTATTGCGGACGCACTTCATGCGAAGAATCGCATCGATGAACTGGCGCATCAGGTGCCAAGCTGCATGCAACCAATGATCCTCCGTCTGCTTCGAGGCCCCCACGCCAATCGCTCCATCTTCCAGCTCCGATGGATCGTGTACAACAACAAGTGGTGCCGCGACCGAGGGTACCTGAACTTCGAACGCGCGCAGAAGGGTGCAAGTGCTGAAAATCGGGAGATCACGAAGCTTCGTTCGGAACATGGAGAGGATGTCGGCCGCAATGATGTGCTCGATCACGAAACATCCGATGGCATGTACTTCAGGAAAAAGGAGTATGCGGTCCACAAGGCCACCTACCTCCACGTGAACGCCAAGAGCACCGATGCGATGGAAACCGTTGCCAAGAAGATGGAGCACGAACAGGACTCCAAATGGCTCTACTGGTCAACGCTCTGCATGCATGAAGACGGCGTCCCCATGTCCGACAACTGGCACAACGACCTCCTCGCAACTCTCACGGAAATGCGCTCCCTGACACGCACAATCGATCGAGCCGACTGCATGTACGCAGGTCCAAATAACCCACTGAGATCCAAACACTCGAGTCACAGTCTCAGTATGGCCGCATGAAAGAAGACCTTGCTAATAGATCATATCATGGTAAGAATATGCCCACTATGAAACACTCCCCCCTCGTCCTTTCGGCTGCCTTCCTCGCAACACTCTCACTGAGCGCCTGCGGCTCGCAAGCAGGCACGACCATCGCAGAGGAGAACCAGAACCCTCTCGTTGCATCTCGGTACGGAGACGAGCTGGCAGACAGTATGGCGAACCTAGTCATCCAGAATGATGAGATCATCAAGGATCCCATTGCACGCAGCGCCATCGATGCGCAGATCACCTTTGGAAAACAGCTCGGCACAGACGCTCGTCAGGTCCAAGCACAAGGAATGAAGGGGACGTTGATTCCAATCAAGATGGAGATGGCTGGTGACGCACTCTATGTCTCGGACATGCTCTTTCTGGCATCCGATTTCTCCACCAAGCCGGGTCCTGAACTGCACGTTCTTCTGTCCACAGCCGTCGACCCGCGTGATATCGCTTTCCCCGATCCGAGCGTCATCGACCTCGGTGTCATCCAATCCATCTACGGTGCGCAGCAGTATCGTGTGCCCCATCAGAAGAACCCCATGCTCTACCGCACGTTGGTGCTCTTCGATAGGAAACTCTCACGAATCTACGGATTCGCACAGCTGAGTAAGTGAATGATGGGACAGAAAATAAGAGAGATCACATCATTCTTTGGTGGAGCAGCATTTTGGATGCCTCGTTCCGGTCCTCACCCCTGCCTGCCGGCAGGCAGGTCCCGTCCTCCTCTCCACTGATGTGGAGAGGAGGTGGCCTGTGTTGTACCAAAAACAGTGCGCCCTTCTCCAGCCCGCAGGCAGGAGAAGGGTCGGGGATGAGGACCGTCAACGATGAAGCCGTGACTACAGAGGCACATTTTTGGCCTGTTTCAATACCACATCGATGGCCGCACTGAGCGCCTCGAGATTGTTCACCGGCACCCTCTGCCCATTCACGAAGTAGGAAGGCGTACTACTTACTCCCATCTTCTCGCCTTCGGCCTCATCGGCCATCACGGTCTCTCCCTTGATCTCAGATCGAACGCAGCGATCGAAGAGCGCAACATCGAGACCAAGCGCACTCGCCCAAGTCCGAAGCGTCTCGGAATTCAAATCCTTCTGATTCTTGTAATCCAGATCGACGAATTCCCAGAATTTTCCTTGATCTGCAGCGCACTCGCTTGCCTGCGCGGCTTCGTACGCATGCTCGTGAATCGTCCTGAGTGGAAAATGTGTAAATGCGAAACGGATCTTCTCGCCGTACTTCTTCTCGAGAGGTAGATTGATGAGCGTGTATGCCGATCCGCACGCCGGACACTGGAAATCCCCGAACTCGGTTACCGTGACAAGCGCCGTCTCTGGCCCTTTCATGGGACGCGAAGACGAAGCGCTGAGGCCCGTCGTATCAACCCCGCAGGCAGCAAAAGAGAGAGTCGAGAGAACAACAAGAGCAAATCGATGAGGAGAGCGCATGTCCTGATTCTATCGGTGAATGGGCAATTATCAATTGTCAATTATCAATGATCAATTTGTCCATACTGCCCTTTGCCCATGCTATACTTCGCCCCTCGTATGGCTCTCTACCTCAAGTACCGGCCCCAGAGCTTCGCTGACGTCGTCGGCCAGGATCATGTGGTCACAACACTGGAACGAGCCATCAGTCGAGGGCATATTTCCCATGCCTACCTCCTCTGCGGAACGCGCGGAACAGGGAAGACCTCTGTTGCCCGCATTCTTGCAAAAACCATTCTGCTCGCGGGAATCGAGGATGAGACAGTGAAGGCGCAGGCAACAACGGGCATCGAGAACGGTTCGTTCGTCGATCTCATCGAGATTGATGCTGCGAGTAACCGTAAGATCGAAGACATTCGCGAACTGATCGAGAAGATCCAGTTCTCCCCTGCCATCGCCAAAGCAAAGGTGTACATCATCGATGAGGCGCACATGCTCACGAAAGATTCGTTCAATGCGCTCCTGAAAACACTCGAAGAGCCACCCGAGTACGCCTACTTCATCCTCGCAACGACTGAGCTCCACAGAGTGCCAGAGACGATCCAATCGCGCTGTCAGCGCTTCCTCTTTCGCACCGTGCGCGAGGAAGACATCATTCGCAGACTCCAGTACATCGCAGACCAAGAACATATCAAAGTTGAACGTGATGCTCTGCGAGCCATCGCTCACTACGCACTCGGCAGTTTCCGCGACGGCATCGCACTGCTCGATCAGCTGCGTTCTCTGGAAAAAATAACGCTCTCAGACGTCACCGAACGCATCGGCAAGACATCGGTAGCATTTCTCGAGGAGATGGTCGAAGCCCTCACCGCACGTGATCCGATCCGCATCAAAAACAGCATTGAGCACATCGAGGAATCCAATATCCCTATCGATCTGATCGCACGTGAGCTCCTCTCACTCATCCGCACACACCTGCATGAAGCGATCGAAAAGAAGGAGGATACGACAAGGATCTTGCACATGATCGATCTGCTCTTGGAGATGATCAAGAACATCCGACTCTCGCCCGTACCAGCACTCGCTCTCGAATCGACCCTCCTCTCTCTCTGCACAGACCAGACCAGCACAGTGCCAACAAAGCAAGCTCCCGTGCTCCCCACCATCAAGGTGAAATCACAGAAGAACGAGGAATCTCCTAGTACTCTACCAGATCTACGAGAGACGAAGATCGACCCCAGCTCGACATCACTACAGAACGCGCTGATCGAAGCTGAAGAATTCACCATCCAGACTGTGCTGAGTCATTGGCAGGAACTCCTCGATGCTGTGACTCCTGCCGCTGTACGCATGAGCCTGAAGAGCGGGACCATCGCAGGAATAAAAAACGATGTTCTCGAACTCTCCTTCCCATCGACATTCAACCGAGACCGTCTCGCTGAAACACACGCGAGTCGTGGCATCGAGGACATTCTCCAGAAGATGTTCAAAAAACCTGTGCGCCTGAAACTGACGCTCGACGAGGATACAAAAACTGTCGTCGCCGGTCCCGCGACGGATTTGGTAGAAGCGGCGGCTGAGGTGTTTGGAAATATGTAGAAAATAACAGGTGCAGCAGCACCCCCCCCTCCCTGCCCGTCCGGCAGGCGGGCGCGGGTGCGGCGATCTGGCTAATCCTTTGCAGCAAAGCATATACTTTCACCATCGAAGCCAAAGCCGAACTTCGCCGCGCCATCAAAGAACGCCTCGCTCGCATGAGTGAGAACGATCGCCGAGTCGAGAGTCAGATTCTCGTACGCGAACTCCGAAAAAAACTCACAGGAAGTGCAGGACCTGTCGCCTTGTATTCGCCGTACCTCGATGAACCGGATCTTCGACCACTCATCACAGAATTTCTTGAGCAAAAAAACGTGATCTGTATGCCAAAAGTAGAGAACAATCACCTAAGTATGCATCGAATAAAATCCCTAGAAGACGTCGCAAGAAATTCCGAGACGAACATCCTCGAGCCCATCCAAAGCTCTCCTATCGACGAAGCAACGATCTCCTCTGTCATCGTCCCCGGTCGTGCGTTCACGCGCCACGGCGTTCGTCTCGGTCGCGGCAACGGGGGCTATGATCGATGGATCTGCGAGCAACGCAAGAGAAATCCTACGACGAAGTACATCGGTGTGTGCTTCGAGTGCCAGATCATGCAAGAGATCCCAACAGAAACACATGATGAAAGGCTGGATGAGATACTCACAGCACGAGGGGGTTAATTTCCATTTTCAATTTTCCATTTTCAATGTTCCATTGTATCTTTGAGCCATGCCAACGTACACGTCCCTCCAAACTGAGGATCCTGCTATCTATGAAGCCCTCGTAGGAGAAATGAAGCGGCAAACAGAGGGCGTAGAGATGATCGCCTCGGAGAACTACGTCTCCCCTGCGGTACTCGAATGCATGGGAACGGTCTTCAACAACAAGTACTCGGAAGGATATCCAGGGAAACGCTACTACGCAGGTCAGGAATTCACGGACGCCGTGGAGAACCTCGCGATCGAGCGTGCGAAGCAACTCTTCGACGCCGCTCATGCCAACGTCCAGCCGCATGCGGGAGCGCCTGCGAACGTCGCGATGTACTTCGCCCTCCTCGAACCGGGCGACACCGTGATGGGTATGGACCTGAGTCACGGCGGACACCTGACGCATGGCCATCCTGTGACCTATCTCACAAAAATTTTCAAGTTTATCCGCTATAAGATGAAGGACATCGAGACGGGAGAGATCGACTATGACGAGATGCGGCAGGTCGCCCTGAAGGAGAAGCCGAAGATGATCCTTGCAGGATTTTCGGCGTACCCGCGTGAACTCAATTATGCAAAGATGAAAGCCATCGCCGATGAAGTCGGTGCCGTGACCGTCGCCGACATGGCACATATCGCTGGGCTCATCGCCGGAAAAGTCCTCCGAAACCCGTTCCATGACGGTTTCGATGTCATCACAACGACGACACATAAGACGCTGCGAGGTCCGAGAGGTGGCATGATCCTCACACGCGAAGCTGAACTTGGAAAGAAAATCGATAAATCAGTCTTCCCCGGTTTCCAAGGTGGACCCATCATGCAGATGGTCGCTGCAAAAGCCGTGGCATTCGGCGAAGCACTCAAACCGGAGTTCCGGCAGTACGCCAAGCAAGTCGTCGTGAACTCGAAACATCTTGCAGCGTATCTGATGGTAAAAGGTGTGAAACTCGTCACGAACGGCACCGACAACCACCTCATGCTCATCGACTGCGTGAAGTCATGGAACCTCGGCGGCAACGAGATCGAGACGCTCTTCGACCGGATCGGCATCACGCTGAATAAGAACATGATCGCAAATGACACGAGGAAACCAATGGACCCGTCGGGCGTACGCCTCGGCACGCCGGCCATCACCACGAGAGGGATGAAGGAGAAAGAAATGGAGAAGCTTGCCGATTTCATGCTCACCGCGGTGGCTAGTCGCGCCGACGAAACGGCGCTCCTAAAACTTCATGAAGAGGTGAAAACGTTCTGCCGGAAGTTTCCGGTTCCGGGGATTACCACCTGAAATATCGCGATGAAGAAAACCATCAGCAGCCTCGGCCATTCCCTCGAAGGTCTTGCCCATGCACTGAAGACGGAAGTGAATCTGAGACGGTTTGTCATCGGACACTGCATTCTCCTCGCTCTCGGCATCTGGCTTGGCATCGACATGGTGTCGCTCTTCGTCATCACGATCTTCGCGGGAGTATTTCTTGCCATAGAACTCCTCAATACCGCCATCGAACGTCTCGCCGATACACTGGACGACTGTGAAAAAACACGCAATGGTGGGCACTATCACCTTGGCATCAAACAGACGAAAGACACAGCTGCAGCAGGGTCACTGATTGCACTCATCGTGTATGGAGGAGTGCTCGCAATCATCCTGCCTCCGTACATTCTCTTTCGCTTCCTCAACCTGACATGACACTCCTTCTTGCGGGCATTCTTGGAGTCATTGAAGGAATCACAGAGTTTCTGCCCATCAGCTCGACGGGACACTTGATCCTGACGCAGCGACTCCTTGGGATGCAGCAGAGCGAGATGCTCGGCAGTTTCGATATCGCGATCCAGCTCGGTGCGATCCTCGCCGTCGTCGTGGTCTACATTCGATCGATTCTGCGAACTCCAAAGGTATGGCTTCCGATCATTGTCGCGTTCCTTCCAACCGCCGTCATCGGCGCTCTGCTCCACAGAATCGTCAAAACCTACTTCCTCGGAAATTCTTCGATCGTCGTATGGTCTCTGTTCATCGGCGGTCTCGTCATTCTGCTATTTGAATCCTGTTACAAAAAAAATCGAGCTACCATGCAGTCTCTCGAAAATATTTCGCTGAAGACGGCCGTCGGCATCGGACTCTGTCAATCTCTCGCGATCGTGCCAGGCGTCTCGCGTTCTGCCGCAACCATCATCGGAGGCATGATGCTCGGAGTAGAACGCAAAACGATCGTGGATTTCAGCTTCCTGCTGGCGATCCCAACGATGGCAGCAGCAACAGGGTTTGATCTCCTGAAGAGTTATCATTCCTTCAGCTCGCACGACGCACTCGCCCTCGGCGTCGGATTCCTCGCGGCATTCGTCACCGCGTTGATCGCCATCCGATGGCTTCTCACGTTCGTTCAGACACACACGTTCACGCCGTTCGGGGTCTACAGGGTGATCGTGGCGATCGCATTCTGGATCTCATAAACCGCAACTGGGGCGCGGCGCCCCAGCTACGGAAATATGCGGATCTTTTCGTCATCAGAGGTTGATCGTCACCGTCGTGCTACTCGGCTCGATGAGTGTCGCACCTCCCGAAGGACTCGTGAGAGTAAGATTGATCGTCTTGCCACCCGTTGACTGCGTATTGCTCAGGAGAGGGACCGTGAACGTTTTGCTCGTCTCATTCGCGGCGAACGTCAGTGTTCCGCTCACGGCAGTGTAATCAATGCCCGATGTTCCAGAACCGCCGTTGGTGCTGTAACCAACAGTCACGGGTCCAACACCACCGACGTGATGCACGGTGATCGTCACCGACCCCTTACTCATCGAGGCACTGTAGGCATTCGTACTGAACTTGAGTGAACCCGAACCAACAGGCACGCCCTCATCATCATTGATGGTAGCAAGCGCAGAACTGACACCCAAACTCGCACCGCCCGTTGGACCCGAGAGATTCAACGAGAAGGCGCGATTACCCTCGATCGAATTGTTGTTGGAAATAGGAACAGTGAAAACCTTGCTCGTTTCACCTGCAGAAAAAGTGAATGTGCCGCTGGTCGACGTGTAATCCACACCGGAACTGGCAGAACCATTCGTCGTCGTATAACTGACACCCACTGACGTCGTCGTGATCCCCGACCTGACGACCGTCACCGTCATGCTGCTCCCATTCTCTGTCACCCCATAGGCTGCAGCACTGAGAGAGATCGTCGTTGTTGCTGCCACACTGGAGGAAGAAGAAGCAGAAGTAGAAACAACAGCTGGATCATTGATATTCAGTGTCACAGAACTGGGAGTCGAGATCCCGATAGCTCCTTTGACGTTCCTCAGAACCAGATTCACGGTCTTGGTCCCCGTGGTGGTCGTATCGTTGAGGATCAACATCGTCAGCTTCTTGCTCGTCTCTCTTGGACCGAAGCTCAACGTTCCCGAAAGCGGCTGGTAGTTCTTCCCAGCAACCGCTGTGCCACCGCTGAAACTATACTCAACGGAACCCGCTCCCTGATTCCCTCCCGTCCGTGCAATGATGATCGTGACTTGCCCCGTCGAGACATTCTTCATCACATTGTATCCATTCGCATCGAAGTGAACGTACCCACCGGCGTTGTATGCCAGACTGGAAATGGAACTCGTAGAAGACGCGGAGGAACTCGAGAAGAAACTCAAGGAGCTGCTGCTCGTCGCACTGGAGGCGACACTGGAGCTTGTGGAAGAAGCAACAGAAATAGATGAGGAACTGCTACTTGGCACAAGTCCTTTGATCTCATCACGGAGACGTTTGAAGAGAACCGCGATCTGCGCTCTGGTCACGGGCTCATTTGGACCAAAGTGCCCACTGTCTAAGCCCTTGATGATGCCGAGTCCAACCATTTCGCCAATCGCATCATCGGCAAAATGCCCTGCAGGCACATCACGGAACACCGAAGAACCTTTCATCGAAGCCCCAATGGTAGTGACAGCAACACCAAAGAGCGTTCCTGCAAGGAATGTCGCTGGCACAATGCGCGTGAAGAAGGATCTCGAGTTCATGTGGAAGAAGGGGAAAAGATTGTGCAGATTATGTGTTCAAGCTCTGTGTCTTTCAATTGCATGGATTGAGGAATTGTTCGATGGCACTCTTGATGAAGATAAGCATTGGTAGCTCGATGGACTGAGAGTAGACTACGATCGTGTCTCAGGAAGAAATCATTAAACATTGGCACAGAGGTGCTCATGATGCCTTCGAGGCAGCTCTGCTCCTTCTGGAGAATGGCAAGTACGCCCTTGCGCTCTTCCACTGTCATCTCGCAGTAGAGAAGGCGCTGAAGGCCATCTATATCTTCGAACATGACAAGAATCCACCAGCCTCACATGATCTCACTTTTCTTGCAGGGCAACTTTCATCCGACTGGAACGAGCAAGAGGAAGATGTGCTGGATGATTTGAGCGGCTACAGCACAGCTGCGCGATACGAAGATCAACGATGGCATGAACAGAAAGCGACGAAGGAAAACGTGCAGGAGTGGCTCAAGAAAGTCTCCGTTCTTTTCAAAAAACTTGATTCCTCACTACAGTAATGAACCGTTCCCAAGCTCTTGCTCTGGCTCATGAATACAAAAAAATCCTGCTTGCGGCAGGCATTCCAATTCTTGATGTTCGTCTCTTTGGCTCGATGGCATTGGACAGGAGCACGGAAGAAAGTGATATCGATATTGCCGTCATCACACAGGCGTTTCTGCCCTCTATCCATGATGAGAACACTGTGCTGCGAAAGTTGCGTCGACCACTGAGTCGAAGAATTGAAACAGTGTGTTTACATACGGAAGATCTCAACAATAAATATTTCACGCTTGCACAGGAGGTGAAAGAGCATGGGATTTCTGTATAGTACCGCCATGCAACGCTCCTGCCACCAGTGCCAAATGGAATTTCAGATCACAGGGGAGGATCTCAAGTTCTATGAAAAAATTTCTCCGGAATTCGGAGGTAAGAAATATCAGATTCCTCCGCCGACACTGTGTCCCGAATGCAGACAGCAGAGACGGTACGCCTGCCGAAACGATCGTAACTACTACACAGGAACCTGCCATCTGTGCAGGAAGTCTCTCATCACCAGTTACTCTCCCGATAAAAAACTCCCGATCCTCTGCGAAGCCTGTTTCTTTGGCGATCAGTGGGATCCCCTCTCCTTCGGACAAGCTTTCGATTTCATAAAACCGTTCTTCGACCAATTCAAAGTCCTCCGAGAAACTGTCCCCCGACTCGGGATCTACCATACCCAAAGCGAAAACAGCGACTACACCATTCATAGTTCCAGAAACCGAAACTGCTACATGTGCAGCTCCATCATCGACTGCGAGGACGTCTTCTATAGTGACTTCACCTTCGAGTGCAAGGATTGTCTTGATCTGTTCTCCTGCACGAAAATGACCCTCTGCTACGACTGCCTCTTCTCGGAAGAGTGCTACAGGTGCGATTGGTGCGAGAACTGTAACAACCTCACTGAGTGTACGCTCTGCTTCGACTGTAGAGGATCGCAGAATCTCATCGGATGTACCGGACTCAGGAAGCAGAAGAACAAAATTCTGAATCAGGCAGCGACTCCAGAATCGATACGGGAAACTACAATGAAACTGAAGACTGATCCGGCGTTCCGTGCAGAATTCGAAGAGAAATTTCGTGTGCTCAGACTCGCGCATCCACATCCGTCCATTTGGATGATCAATGCCGAGGACTGCTCTGGAAACTATATCTACAACAGCAAGAATGCTCGCTCATGTTACAACGTGAAAAGAATGGAGGACACAACATTCGTCTACGAAGCGAACGCCCACGTGAATACCATGGACTGCTGTCGCATTGGCAATGGCGAACTGCTCTACGAGTGCGCGAGCATCATCGATCTGAAGGTCGCCGCCTTCTGTAACCTCACCTACCAGTGTGACCGCATGTACTACTGCGATAACTGCATAGGCACCAGTGAGTGTTTTGGCTGCTTCGGTCTCAAGAAACACCGTCACTGCATTCTGAATAAGCAGTATTCAAAAGAAGAATATGAACGTTTGGTGCCGCAGATCATCGAGCACATGCGTCATGATGGCGCTGCCATGAACCCGAGCGAAGCGAGTGGTTCCTGGGGAGAATTCTTCCCAGCTGAGATATCGGTCTTCGGTTACAACGAGAGTAAAGCTCACGAATGGTATCCGCTCAATGAAAGCGAAACGAAGAAGCGTGGCTGGAAGTGGAACGAGTATCAGCAGCCGATGTCTGCAAGCAACCGGACGATCCCCGGAGAGAATCTCCCGCCTGATATCAGAGACATTCCCGACGACATTCTAAATTGGGCGGTGACCTGCGAGGTGAGCAAACGACCATTCAAGATCGTAAAGCAGGAGTTGAAATTCTACCGTGACAACGGTCTGCCCGTGCCACGCCGATCACCGAAGCAACGCCATTACGACCGCATGGGGCCGATCAATATCCGCACCCTGTATGATCGTTCGTGCGGTGCTTGCAGAAAGAGCATCCAGACGATCTATAGCCCAGAGAGACCCGAGATTGTCTACTGCGAAGAGTGCTACCTGAAGACTGTGTACTAAGAAATTCTAGACAACCGCGGGAAGCATCCCGCTCCCATTCATAAAAATACACTCTGGTAGAATCATTCCCATGCAGCAAACCTGCAAAAACTCCTGGTGCGGCCAAGCGTTTGAAATCACAGACGAAGACCTGAAGTTTTACGAAAAAATTTCTCCGGAATTTGCGGGCAAGAAATATCCGATTCCCCCACCGACGTTGTGTCCGGAGTGCCGAGAGCAACGGCGATTGGCACATGTCAATCGATCACACTTGTACCGGCGCACCTCCGACTTCAGCGGCAAGGAAATCATTTCGATCTTCTCACCCGAGAAAAAGCTGAAGGTCTATGAGAATGAGATCTGGTGGAGCGACCAGTGGGACCCGTTGACCTATGGACACACAGCAGACGGGACAAAACCAATTCTGCCGCAAATTGGAAAGCTTTTCACCGAGGTACCTGTCATGGCGCTCTTCAATGAAGCCAATGAGAATTCCCCGTACGTCAATACGACCGGCTGGGCAAAGAACTGTTACCTCTGCTACGGCGCAGACTATTCGGAAGACTGCTACTACGGCGAAGCGGTCTACCACTGTCGTAATACGCTCGATTCTCATTCCTGTCAGCGATGTGAACAATGTTACGAATGTATAGACTGCAACGACTGTTTCAGCGTGCTGTACGGCCAGAACTGCAATCAGTGCAATGATTGTTTCCTGATCGATAATTGTATCGGCTGCCACGACTGCTTCGGTTGTAGCGGGCTACGACATAAGGAGTACTGCTACTTCAATGAAGAATGCTCGGCCAAAGACTATCAAGCCAAGGTGAACAGCCATCTCCCACTCACTCACTTGGCTATCGCCGATGCAAAGGCGAAATGGCAAGTGCTGAAGTTACAACAACCGCACAAGTTTTGCATCGGGGTGAAGAATGAGAATGTCAGCGGCAATTACCTATGGCAATCGAAGAACGCGTACTTGTGCTTCGATTCCGACGATCTGGAAGATTGCAAGTATTGTACCAACATGCGCACGGCCAAGGATTGCCATGATACCAATTACTGGGGACACTCCGGCGAACTCCTCTACGAGAATATGGCCGTCGGTGAGGGGGCCATTCAAGTACATTTCAGCAACTGCGTCTGGGGAGGAACCGAGAACATGCTCTACTGCGCCTACTGCATCGGCTCAAAGAATTGCTTCGGTTGCTCGGGGCTGCGCCACAAGCAGTACTGCATGTTAAACAAGCAGTACTCGAAAGACGATTATGAGCGAAACGTGTCACTCCTCATCGAACAGATGCGGAAGACCGGAGAGTGGGGTGAGTTCCCTCCAGCTTCGCTCAGCGTCTTCGCATATGGAGAGAGTCTTGCACAAGAATTTTTTCCGCTGACGAGAGAAGAAGTACTCAGACGCAGCTGGCAGTGGAGCGACTACGAGCCGCCGGTTCTGCAAGTAGAAAAAATAATCCATCCAAAGGATCTGCCTCCATCCATCGACGATATCCCCGACGACATCCTCAACTGGGCCATCGAATGCGAAGCGACGAAGAAGCCGTTCAAGATCATCAAACAGGAACTGGATTTCTACCGAAATAGGAGGCTCCCGATCCCTCACTTCCATCCAGACGAACGGCATCGGCGACGAATGGCACTAAGAAATCCAAGGAAGTTATGGAACCGAACCTGCGCGAGCTGTCAGAAGCCGATTGCAACGAGCTATAGCTCGGAGAGGCCGGAGATCGTGTATTGTGAGGAGTGCTACCTGAAAACTATGTACTAAATCCTATCAAAGAAACATTACCGAGTAGTAGAATGAAATGCACTCCATGAACTTTCCACCGTGGACAACGGCATTCGGTGAAGATGGACCTCCCGACCGAGAGCTTGCCCATCTCATATGCCCAGTTGCAAATATTTTTGAGCTGAAAGAAAAAGGAGTCATACAGATTTGTTGCCTCTTGCAACCTTCACATGATTCTCCGCAGTGGTTAATTAAGTTAAGGGAAATCATTGAAGTGCTGAATCGAGATATCGCATCAGACACAGTAGAATTCCCAAGCTTTGATTTAAGTAGAGCAACGATCATGAGAAATTTTTCCATTGATGAACAGATTGCGATCGTAGGAAAAATCATCCGTTCACAGATGAAAGGACTGGTGAGTCTTGAAAGAAACATGCCTACCGATCTCATGGAATAAAAGTTGAAACGTTCAATTCGCGCTTTTCCTACGCACCAGCATCCTCAGGCTTCTTGCTCTTCTCCATCGCCTCGAGCATCCCCTTGCTCGGCGGCGGCACGCCTCCGGACTTCGTGAGCTTGCCTTCCAGATCCTTCATCTTGCCCTGCTCCTCACTGGACAGCGGCTCGGTGATGGCTTTCTTTCGAAGCGCGTTGAAATCATTCGTCCACATCTCCCGATCCCTCCACGCACGGTACTCATCCAGTTTCATCCCTTTCTTCTTCGCCTTCTCACGTTCCTCCCCCTCCTTCTCTTTTGCTTTCTCGGCACTCTGAATAATCTTGCGACCTTCCTTGGCACTCTCCAGCCAGCGGCCAATCTTCTCTTCGACCACCTCGCGCTTCTCGCAGTACCGCTCACGCGAGGCTCTACGAATCACCGCAACACGTTTTTCATCTTTCGGAAGCTGCGGAGGCGGAAGGGTAGAAACGGAGAAGGGCTTACTCGACATGCCATCGACCATCAGACGCATGTACGCGTGGTACTTGGGAAGACTCAGAAGATCGTTCTCACTGACCATTTCCTCAAACTGCAGACTGAGCACCTCGGCATCGTCGGACCCGACCTGAAAACTCACCATGGAACCGACGTTGCCAAACACTGCATCCTTGAGCGCATCACTGTTATCACCAAGCGTGAGCTGCCCAATGTACTGGTGCGCGAGAGTGAGGTTCAGACGGTACTTGCGCGCCTCACTGAGAATCGTCGCAAAGGATTCGGTCGCAAAGTTCTGGAACTCGTCGACGTAGAGGTAGAAATCCTTGCGCTCTTTCTCTGGAATATCCGTACGACTCATGGCATCCAGCTGGAACTTGGTCACGAGCATGGAACCGAGGAAGGCCGAATTATCCTCACCGAGATTTCCCTTACTAAGATTCACAAGAATAATTTTCCCCGTATCCATCGCCTCACGAATCGAAAGTTTGCTCGTCGTCTGACCAACAATGTTACGGATCATCGGCACCGAGAGCAGCTGTCCGATCTTATTCTGGATCGCGGCAATGGCCTCGGTCCGGTACTTCTCAGACCAGCCGGCGTACTCGTCCTCCCAGAAACTCTTCACGAGGTGATCTGACAGGTGATCGGTGATCTTCTTTCGAAAGACATCGTCCGAGAACATACGCAGGATCCCAAGCATGGAATTCCCCTGCCCTTCGATGAGCGCGAGTAAGGTATTTCGAAGAATGTGTTCCATGCGCCCGCTCCAGACATCAGGCCAGAGCTTGGTGAAAACGCTCATGAGGCCCGAGACAACGAGTGGAAACTGATCAGGATCTTTGGCCGAGAGCATGTTGAAGCTGAGCGGCCAATCGCGATCCGCCGGATCAAACAGGATAACGTCATTCGTCCGACTGGTAGGAATGAACCGTAGTACGGCCTCGATCAGATCTCCGTGCGGGTCGATCACCGCAACCCCCTTCCCGCTCTCGATATCCGAGAAGATCATGTTCTCGAGGAGCGTTGATTTTCCCATGCCTGTTTTTCCAATGACATAGAGATGGCGTCTGCGATCATCGGGTTTGATGCCGAACCTAGTGCGATGTCCGCGGAAGACCGCCTCACCCAGAATCGTGAGATCAGTTTCCCCTCTCCCTTCGGGAGAGGGGCTAGGGGTGAGGGGAATGGGCAAATTGACAGGTGGCTCCAGCTTCTTGCTCAAGACCCAATCAATATTTGGAGTCTGTACGAGAATATTCGGAAAGTGCCAGAGTGTTGCCAGTTCCTCGACCGAGAGAACGTACGGAACCATGCGGAACTCCGGTGTCAGCGTTGTCGATAGGTACGTGCGTTTCACTCGAAACTCATTGCAATTCGGAAGTGCAAACTGCCGGTAACTGGCCATCATCTCCTCCAGTTTGTGCTCGCTGGCGTTCTTCTGATCCAGTGGTGCGATGACACTCATGCGCACATTGCTGAGATACATCAGACGATTCACTTTATCGATCGCTGCAGAAATCGGATCTTCCGCCTCGTGGTTCCTACGGCCGGCCTTCAGCGTGTCTTCGTGAGTATCCATCTCACGGGTCGTCTCTACTGCAGCATCCATCGTCGGCAGAAAACTGAACCACACGCGGAACCCTCCCATCAGCATGTTCAGCGGGAAGTAGACCCATCGTCTCCAGCCACGAGCCAGGTGCACTCTGGCAAACAATTTTGCGTACCATTCGAAACGCTTCGAAAAGCCACGCTCCATGAGCGGCAGGAATTTGAGCACACGCTTTCTGTACCTCCCCCGAAGCGGGGAGAAGACAATCTGAATGTGGCCGCGCATCGCCGGATGCGGATAGCGAACCAGCGCGGACGTGATGCCGGCCATGGTATCCACCGTCTGACGGGCCATCATGTCATCGAACTGCGGATGACGCTTGATCGGAAAGATCTCATGCTTCTTCAATTGCAATTCTTTCGTCAGAATCACCTCTCCTGTTGTCGGCTCGAGTTCAGCGGCATCCATCCGCTCGATGTCGATCTCAGGGAACTGACCGTACAGCTGACTCTCGACAAGCGGCATTGCGTGCTTGGTTGCACGCACGAAGTAGCAGATCTTGCCCTGATACGACCCGATCTCAAAGGAGAGCATACCATCGACCCCCTTCAGAGAGTGCAACGCGGAAATCGCAGGCTCTAGATGTAGCGGCCCGCGCTTACCGCTGACCTCATCGGGATCCGGCACAGCTGGTCGGATGCGGAGGAGAGCCAGATCTGTGTTGGATGTTGGAGTTGCTATGGGTAGAGAAGTGGAAAGTTGAGAGTAGAAAGTGGAAAGTACCGAAGGAGTGATAGGGGGCATGGGTAGGACGTTGCACTTCGTCAGTCCCGCAATAGCCCCGCGGCCATCTCGAGTGCAACCGTATTGTACGCGTAGTCCATACGCACCGGACCAAGGATGCCAATGGCTCCGACTTGGTCGCGGATGCGGTACTTCGTCACCATCATGCTACAACTGGAAAACTGCGGACAGAGGTCCTTCTCCCCAATGAAGTACTGGATCTTATCTTCGAGCGAAATGCGACTGATGAGCTTCGTGAGCTGTTTCTCGAGCACCTCAATAACACCACTCGCGAACCGTCCGTCTGTTAAGAATTCCGGTTGCTGCATCGCATTACTGAGGCCGAGGTAATAGACCTGTTCCCGATGCGGTACGGTCGCAAAGCTGACATTCGGAATCATGTTGGAGAGCAACGCGACGGCTTCGTACACACGCTCACGGTCTTTGTGTTGGAAGTACTGCTCCTTGAGTTCCAGAAACCGACTGCGTACCGCGCGCTCCTCGGCCGAAGGTTTCATGAATTGCTGCACGTAGACGCGATAACCCGCAACGGTTGGAATACGTCCAGCGGAGACGTGTGGCTGCACGAGAAACCCGAGGTCCTCAAGCTCCGCCATCTCGCTTCGGATCGTTGCAGAACTGACAGCAAACTCCGCCGACTCCAGAAGTTTCTTGGAACCCACCGGAATCGCGGTATCGATGAACTGGTCGATGATCGCCTGCAGAAGCCGCGCTTGGCGGATATTCATGCAAGAAGTATACCACAAACAGGTCCAAAAGCGTATGGGTGAGCGAAAAGAACCTACTTCCCCTTCTTCGCCTTCTTCATCACCGGCTTCACCAAACGCTTCTCTTCGATGATTTTCACCTCCTCCTGACGCTTCTTGCTTGCTTCTGCCACCTTGCGGAAGCGATCCACACGACCGGAAGCCATGAGACCGCGGTACTCGCCCGTGTAGATGGGGTGGCAGGCAGAACAGACTTCGACCTGCTGGACCTTGACCGTCGACGGAACGCTGTAGACTGCTCCGCACGACGTGCAGGTGGTCTTGGCGTCACTGAAGAGCTGAGGATGGATACCTTTTTTCATAGCTGGGAAAGTGTAAGAGAGGAATGAAGCTAGTGCAAGCGAAAAGAAAGGCAGAAATGTGAGAAAAGAAAGAAAAGGCAGAAATGATCTATAGAATGACTTTTTACCTTGCAAGATTGTAGGGGCACAACAAACCGCTGTTTGTTGTGCCCCTACAAAGATTTTACAATCCTGCCTTTATTTTTTGCTACCCTTCTTCACCTCTTCCTCGATCAGCTGCGGCTGTTCCTCTTCACCTTCAGCGACCTCCTCGCCCTCGCCACCGACGATCTCATTCGGGTCATGCAGAATCACACTCACCGAGGCAACTTTGTCACCGCCACTCATGCGCATGACAATGACACCCTGTGTGGCGCGACTGCGTGACGGAATATCTGAGAGTTTCATGCGGATCGTCTGACCCTGCTTCGAAATACAGATGAGATCTCCTTGGTCCCCATCTTGAAGCACACACCCCCCGACGATGTCCCCTGTCTTTGGCGTGAGTTGTGCGGCTTTCACTCCGCTCCCTCCGCGACCCTGCAAACGGTACAACGTAATCGGCGATGCTTTCCCAAGACCATTCTCCATGACAACCAGCAGCTGACTCGTCTCTGGAGTAGCGACAGCAGCGGCCTCAACGACTTTGTCACCGCTGCCGAGACGAATGCCTCGCACACCGGCTGCGGCGCGACCCATCGCACGCACGTCGACTTCGGCAAAACGAATGGACTTGCCCTTCTTCGAGAGAATGAAGAGTTCATCTTTCCCACTCGTCGCGACCACCCACCGAAGCTCATCCCCCTGTGGGACTTTCTGTGCGATCAGACCTGAGCGACGAATGTTCTCGAATTCACTCAGTTCCGTGCGCTTCACCGTCCCCTTGATGGTCGTCATGAAGAGGTGCGTCTTCCCTTCCAACTTCGCCTTCATGAGCGACGCAACTTTCTCGTTCGGCTGCAACTGGAGCAAATTCACGATGGCCTGACCCTTGGCAACGCGACTCGCCTGCGGCAATTCGTATACCGGTAATTTGAAAACGCGACCAGTATTCGTGAAGAACAGAAGGTCATCGTGATTACTGGCATTCACGAGACAGAGAATCTCGTCCTCGTCCTTCGTCGTCATGCCCTTGATACCCTTGCCGCCGCGGTTCTGCGCACGGAACTGTGCGGGGCTTAAGCGCTTCACATAGCCCTGCGTCGTGAGCGCGACGATCATCGGCGCATTCGGGATCGTGTCCTTGGCCGAGAATTCGCCGACGGCATGGGCGACGATCACCGTACGACGATCGTCTCCGAATTTCTTCGTCACGGCATTGAGTTCTTCCCTCATGATGCTGTCTACACGCTTCTTGTCACGGAGGATCGCCTCACACTCCTTGATGAACGCGAGCGTCGCCTTCAGTTCGTCTTCGATCTTCTTTCGCTCCAGTCCGGCGAGCCTCCGCAGTTGCATCTCAAGAATCGCATTGGCCTGAATGTCACTCAACTTGAATTTCTTCATCAAGCTCTCTCGCGCTTCCTCCTGCGTCTCACTCTGCTTGATCGTCTTGATCACAGCATCGATATTATCAAGCGCGATCGTGAGGCCTTCCAGAATGTGCGCCCGCTCCTTCGCCCGATCGCGATCAAATGTCACACGACGCGTGATCATCGTGCGACGGTGATCGATGAAGATCTGCAGGAATTCCTGCAAATTCAGCAATTTCGGCTGGAGGCCGTCGGCCAGCGCGATGCAGTTGTAGCCGAAACTCGTCTGCAAGTCCGTGTGCTTGTAGAGCTGATTGAGGATCTTCTGCGGATAACTGTCCTTCTTGAGCTCGATGATGATGCGGATCCCTTCGCGGTCGGATTCATCGCGAATATCAGAAATACCGGCGATGACTTTGTCCGTCACAAGTTCCGCAACACGCGTGATGAGCACGGATTTGTTGACCTGATACGGAAGCTCAGAGATGCGGATGATGTAGCGGTTGCCGACCTCCTCGATGTCCGCTTTTCCGCGGCAGACCACTGACCCGCGACCCGTGAGGTATGCCTGCTTGAGCGCCTCGCGGTCGTAGACCATACCTGCCGTCGGGAAATCCGGACCCTGCACGAATTCGAGGAGGTCCTCGACTGTCGCATTCGGATGATCGGTGAGATGGAGGATCGCTGCCGTGAGTTCACGGAGATTGTGCGGAGGGATATTCGTCGCCATGCCGACGGCGATACCGACCGTCCCATTGAGGAGAAGATTCGGAATTTTGCTCGGGAGCACCGCAGGTTCCTTCCTTGTGCCATCGTAGTTTGGACGGAACTCGACCGTATTTTTTTCGATGTCCTGCAGGAGTTCATCGGCAACGGTCTGCATCTTGGCCTCGGTGTAGCGCATCGCCGCAGCATTGTCGCCGTCAATGGAACCGAAGTTGCCCTGACCGAAGATGAGCGGGTAGCGCATCGCGAAGTTCTGCGCCATTCTGACGAGTGCCTCATAGATCGCCGAATCGCCATGTGGATGATACTTACCCATCACGTCACCGACGACGGCGGCACACTTCCTGAACTTGGAGCCCGAACGCAGTCCCATTTCGTGCATCGTATACAGGATCCTGCGATGCACAGGCTTGAGTCCATCACGTGCATCAGGAAGGGCACGGGAGACGATGACGCTCATCGCGTAGTTGAGGTAGCTCTCTTCCATTTCGGTGACGATCGCTCTGGGATGGATCGTTCCTGCAGGATTCAGCGGGAGAGCTGGTTCATCGTTTTGGGCGGGGGTTTTGGCCATAGAAAAGTGACTCGAAGAGCGAGTAAACAGAGACTACCAGATGCGCTGGGAAAGTGAAGAGAGCGGAGACAGAGAAGAGAAGGAGAGAGATTGACAATGATCTATTATATATTAATAATATTATTATGGAAAAATTGCAGGAGCTTGCAAAAGAAGTGATGCAAGCAACAACCGGAATTGGAGAGATGGTCTATCCATCTCAGGATCAACGAACGGAACTGCAAAGAAGTTGCGCCATCGTTACCCAGAGAATTGTTGAGAGTAGAGATGTGCTACTAGAAAGGATAGAAGCCAAATTTCCTATCATCTCTGATGCCATTTTGATTCTTGATGAACGTATCATCGTCATCATCACAGAACTATTACAGGAATTCATCCAAGAAAGAGCTTCAGATTTGCCAGCGCCTATTCTGAATCGCATTCAAGGCTTTATGAGGCCCGCGACGGATGCCGTTTGTATTTTCATCTATGGATTGATTTCAAGCCATGCAGAAAAAGGAATGCTTCCCGAAACACTTGAAAAAAAGAGAGATGCTGTTGCGCAGGGATGTAAAATACTCGCAGGATATCCGCAAGAGTTTTCCGCAAACGTGAAACAGATTTTAGCTGCGAATTTGACAGCATGTTTTCAAGGAAACGATCTTTCAGATGATTTATACAGAGGAATCAGAGAGGAATTCGTTCCTGTGATACGCAACGATGATGCACTGATTGAAAAAATCAGTCATCGCTCCCATTGTCCTGCATGGGAAGGCGCAGAAGAATTTGCTAGGGTCGTCTTTGATATCTTTCTTGCAGCATATCGACACAAATTTAATGAATTAAGCAAAGGAAGTGAGACAATGCCACTGGAAACCATCTGTGCACTTCTACAGCGCACTCGATTGTTAGCACATGCCGACATGCTTTGATCTCTCAATGAACATTGAAGAGAAAGAATGGCATTGCCTGCTACACTCCCAATATGCTCTCCATTGTTTCAACGCCCATCGGAAACCTCGGTGACATCACGGTTCGTGCGCTTGAAACTCTCAAGGCGTGCACCGCAATCGTCTGCGAAGACACACGCGTGACAGGACAACTTCTGAAACTTCTGAATCTCCCGAAGAAAGAATTGATCTCGTTCCATGGCTACACGGATCCGAGCAAAGCAGATGTCATCATCGAACGACTGAAGAAAGGCGAACATCTGTGCGTCGTCTCGGACGCAGGAACTCCCTGCATCTCGGACCCCGGCTACGTTCTGATTTCGAAAGTACGCGAAGCGAATTTGGAAATCGAAGTTCTTCCCGGTGCCTCTGCATTTCTCGCAGCCATCAGTGCCTCCGGTCTCCCAATGAACACCTTCACCTATCTCGGATTTCTCCCCATAAAAAAGGGAAGAAAGACGCTTCTGCAAACATTCAAGGAAGAGGAGAAAACGATCGTCTTCTACGAATCACCTCACCGGATTCTGAAAACCCTGGGTGAACTTGCGACGACTCTTGCAGATCAGCCTGATCGGGAAATAGTGATTGCACGTGAGCTCACGAAACTACATGAACAAATAATTTATACATCTATCGGAGCTTTGGAAAGCGCTGCAAAAGCAATGATAGTGAAGGGAGAGTTTGTGGTAGTGGTGGGTCCCCTCTACCTCACTCCGCCCCGCCGAGCGGGGCACCTCTCTCCCTGATCGGGAGAGAGGAACCTTTGGAATACCGTATCCATGAGAAAATTTCTTTTCAAAGAAAAACAGGGCTCCCCCTTCTCCCGGAAGGAATAATCTTCCAGATTCTTTCTCCCGCATCAGCGGGAGAGAGTGTCCAGCACCTTTTGCGAAAGGGTGCTGGACGAGAGAGGCGGGAGAAGGGGCTAGGGGATGAGGCAAACTCACCGCTTCGGCAACACCTCCAGCGGATTCAAATGCTGCCCGTCCTTCATCATCTCCAGATGCAAATGCGAACCCGTGGTCATCGGCCCCGCGCCATGCGAGCCAGGCGCACCGCCCGTGAGTCCGATAATCTGGCCGAAGAGCACGCGATCCCCTGCCTTCACAAACGATGCCGACACATGACCATAGAGCGACGCGTAGCCGTTCTGATGACCCACGAGAATGTAACTGTATCCCATCACACCACCATCCTTCACGGCGTAGACAATCCCTTCAGAGACAACACGGATCGGCGTTGCCTGGGGCACGGCGATATCGATTGCGCGGTGCGGAACATGGAACACAGCCTCGTAGTCAGGGTCGAGGTACCCCGCTGTGATCGTACCAACGACAGGCCACACAAACATCGGCGGCAGTCCCTCAAGGCCCGAACTGCTCTCCGCCGCGGAGAGTTCGGCTTCCTTGGCACGAATCTGCGTGGCAAGAGATGCGAGCTGTAACGTGGCATCCGCGATCTGAACAGCGAAATCTCTTCGAGCCCCATCCGCTTCGGATGCAGAACGTTTCTTCTGCACGTAGTCACGAGCAAGTTCTTCTGGCACGCCCTCTCGCATCAAGGTCAATTGTTCCTTGAGGAGAGCAATCTGCATCCGTTCCTTCTGCTCTGCATCGGACGAGAGCGTCGTACCGGAAGCGTCGCGGGGAAGCGCATCGTACTGTGTCTGCACATTCTGGAGGAGAAGCGCATCCTCTTCGATACGCTTGTAGAGTTTCTTGTCAGTATTCCGCAACTGCATGGTCAGTGAGAACGCGCGCAGTGCCGCATCCTGGAGGAAGCTCATGGCTTGGTCCTTGCGTTCGTACACCGTCTTCTTTTCCTGCAATGCCTGCAACAGAGAATGGAGCTCGGCGAGCTCCGCCCTTAGACCTGAGAGCTTTGCATCACGGAGTTCGCTATTGATCTTCAGTAGGCTGGTCTGCATCGAGCGAATGCGTGCATTCGATTCCTCGGTCTCCTGCGATACGCGCTTCAGTTCCTCCTCATTGAGCTGCTTGATCCGCCAACTGTTATCGATGAAGGTGGCATTCTGGTCCACGGTACTGCTGAGCTGTTGCCCCTGCGACTCGAGACCACCGAGCTCAGAACGAAGATCCTCTTGCACAGTCTGGAGACGTTCCTCAGCACGCTGAGCCTCGCTGACGAGCACGTTGATCTGCAGGGCAAAGCGCTGACGTGTCTTGAGGAGAGCGCTCTCGGCAAGCGACTCATCAATGCTGTCGCCAAGAGATCCACGGAGCAATCGTGTGAGCACGTTCCTTCCCGCAACAGGCCCATTCTCCGTGAGAGCGATGTGCTTGCTCGTCACATAGCGGACGAAGGAGACGATGTCGTCCTTCTGGCTTGCAGCAACAGCTTGGTAGAAGCCACGAGACTCCGATGCAGCATCCATCTGCTTCTGCAGGAGACCAATGAGATCCTTCTGATGGTCGATCTTCCCACGCAGATCACGTCGTGCATTCTTCGCCTCCTCCAACGTCCGTTTGGCGTCGGCCACGCGCTGGTCGAAGTGCGCAAGATTCTCTTCGAGCACGGCGCGTCGTTTCCCTGTTTCGGCAGCCGTATGCCAGAGCTGGTCAAAGGCATCCTTGGTCTGTGCCAACTCCTCAGAATTCGCATGCGCAACAACGGACAAGGGTACGAGCACGCTGAGGCAGAGCAGACTCGAGACCGTTTTCCTGCAGAGATGTTGGCCGAAAGGCATCAGGCCAGTATAGCAGAAAAAGGGTCTTCCTGCTACACTCTCCTCATGTTCTACGCATTGACCGGAACGGTGAAAAAACTCCCTCTCGTGCAGGTGGCGGTGGACGTATCGGGGGTGTCGTACTTGCTCTCCGTCCCCCACAGCGTCTGGGACCGGCTGAGGGATGGCTCGCGGGAAACACTCATCATCCACACCTTCGTTCGCGAAGATCGACTAGAACTCTTCGGCTTCTCGATGCCCGAGGAACGCTCCCTCTTCGTCGAACTCCTGAATATCTCTGGCATCGGGCCAAAGATCGCACTCGAACTCTGTTCCATCCCCATGCATATGCTCGTAGAAGTAGCACACACAGACAACATTGGAGCACTGACAGCGATCAAAGGCATCGGCAGAAAAACCGCGGAAAAGCTCCTCGTGGATCTCAAATCACTCTTCGAAAAACATCCGGAGTGGATCACGCTGCAGAGGAGCAACGCAACAGGAAGTCCAGCCAATTTCGACGCGGATGCGATCGCTGCACTCACCTCTCTCGGGTACGATCAGGGCACCGTTCTCTCGGCATTGAAGAGTATCCCACCGACATTGAAGAAAACGGAGGAACGTGTGGCTGCAGCCCTACGTTCCCTCTGATCCTCCTCACCTTCCACCGTCCACTTTCCACCTTCCACTTCTCCGGATGCTCACCCTCGACATCAAAGGCACACTCGCCAAAGTGATCACCCCAAGCCACGGGATCCCCGATCAGGAATTCTCGGGTGTGCGGTCGTCGATCCGTCGGTACACCGAAGAGTGGCTGAGCGAACGAGAGAGAGGTGACCATGCGTGGTCGATGCATCCCTACAACAAAGAGATGATCGCGGCCGTGCAAACGCTCGCAGACAGTGTGAAGACTGAACACATCCAAACCATCGTCTGGATCGGCATTGGTGGCTCGGGGCTGGGTCCAAAAGTCCTGCAGGAAATTTTTGAATCTCCGAGTACTCCAGCCTTCCTCGTCATCGATACCATCGACCCTACCGCACTCGATGCACATCTGCAGCTGATCGACTGGAAGAGTGCCCTCATCGTCGTCGTCAGCAAGTCGGGCTCCACACTCGAGACCATGGCTGCCTTCTTCGCCTGCTTCGAGAAGCTGAAGAATGCTGTGAAGACGCGCCCTCATCATCGAGTCATTGCCATCACCGATCCCGAGGGTGGACCTCTCCGAGCTTTCGCAAAAGCACAGCAGATCCATACGCTGGCAATTCCTCCCAATGTTGGAGGTCGGTTCTGTATCTTCACCCCCGTTGGACTGCTCGCGCTTGCGCTCCTCAACGGAGACATAGGACAATTCGTACGCGGAGCCAAGGAGATGGACACGCACTGCCAAGAGATGACACTCTCACGCAATCCCGCAGCATCACTCGCAGCCGTCCAGTACCTGCTCGATACGCGCCGCGGATATCCGATCCGTGTCATCATGCCCTACGGCGACCGCCTGCACTCCATGGCACGCTGGGAGCAGCAACTGCTGGCCGAAAGTCTCGGAAAATCAGATGGGTTCAACCCCATCCCCGTCGCCGCCATCGGAACCCAAGACCAACACTCGCTCCTGCAGCAGTGGATGGCAGGCCCGAGAAAATCGTGGCATCTGTTCCTACGGGAGGTCGATAAACAACGACTCGAAGTGCCTCGTTCCCTCCCCGATGCCTTCGCCTACATCAGCGGCAAAACCTTTGGTCAGCTCCTCGACGCCTGCTACGAGGGTACCAGTCAAGCCCTCACCTCCGCCAAACGTCCCCACGTCACCATCGCCCTGCAGCATCTCGACGAGTACCACATCGGACAGCTCTTCTTTCTCCTGATGACCGAAGTCGTCTACCTAGGGAAACTCTACCGCATCAACATCTATGGCCAACCAGCTGTGGAGATCGGCAAACAGATCACGAGGGGGATCCTATCGAAAGGACAAACGACATGAGGTACACTCGGGACAATTCTTTACCTCAGACCATCATGGCCTCCCCCCTCCTCGACGCCGACTTCTCCACGAAAGTCCTGAAGTCTCCTCTTCCCGTTCTCGTGGACTTCTGGGCTCCCTGGTGCGGTCCATGCAAGGCGATGCTCCCCATTGTCGAGGCACTCACCGAGCAGTACGCAGGCAGAGTTGAGTTTTTCAAGATGAACGTGGATGAACAGAACGAGACGGCATCAACATTCAGCGTGATGAGTATCCCCACCTTCATTCTCTTCAAGAACGGCGAAGCGAGGGACACGATCATCGGTGTCAAATCGAAGGAAGAAAT
Source organism: Candidatus Peribacteria bacterium (assembly GCA_023245775.1). Classification (GTDB taxonomy): domain Bacteria; phylum Patescibacteriota; class Gracilibacteria; order Peribacterales; family Peribacteraceae; genus SICN01. The sequence goes on from JAHFJR010000005.1 coordinate 36,293, forward strand.
CTCGAAGCATCTCGATGCCCTCCTCATCTAAGTCTATGCAGTACTTCGGAAGTGCCATTGGTATCCTCTTCGCCTACTGTCTGGTCCGCTACCGTGAACCGATCGGCGGCATGATCGGTGACCCCGAGTGGGCAGGAAAAATCGGAGGAATCTACAACGTGCTCATCCTCTGCGGCGCTTTCATCTTCTTCTGGAGCCTCGCAACACTCACCGGCACCACCGACATCCTCTTCTCACCGATTCTGAGTCTCTTCAAAAGCAGTAGGTGACACATGTAGGAAGAACTGCTCCTTCGACAACCGCACTTTTTTCTGTGCGGCAAGCGGATCGTTCGCTACACGAAATCCAACAGGACACAGCGCTACGGTCGTGAGGTTCCTCTCCAGAAGGCCCAGATCCCTATCGACGTGCTCGGCATCAAACCCTTCCATCGGACACGCATCGATGCGCATCTGTGCCGCAGCGGAGAGGAGAAAACCGAGTGCGATGTACGCCTGCCTCTTCATCCACTCTGCCAGTTGCTCCGACGTTCTTCCCTGCACGAAACCGATCATCATATCCCGAAAACCCTTCAGACTCTCGATGCTGACCCCCCGCTGCCGAGCGATCTCCGAAACGTACGCTTCAACGTACGCTTCATCCAACGTCCGTCGCGCACAGATGGCAATCAGATGCGATGCGGACGTAATCTGTGGCTGATTCCACGCATGTTCACTGATCTTGCTACGAAGAACTGGATCGGTGATGACGATACACCTGTACGGCTGTAGACCGTAGGAGGAGGCCGACAGCCGCAGAGCTTCAAGGAGATCATCGAGCTGTGCCTGTGATACTTTCTTCGAAGGATCAAATGTCTTCGTCGCATAACGCCAGTAGAGATTGTCGAGGTAGGTGGACATGCATGTGATAGGGAAACGCAGAGAATCGTAGAGGAGCAACCTACCACAAGCAAAAACATTGATTATTTCAAGGTGAACGATGTGCCTGACGAGTATTGGAGGCAGCACCTTCGCCTTTTGCCATTTCCAAGCAGCACTTGTAGACTGCCGCTCGATCTCACACGCATCACCGATACCCACTCGTGGGGCTGTAGCTCAGTTGGTAGAGCACCTGGTTTGCAACCAGGGGGTCAGGGGTTCGAATCCCCTCAGCTCCACCACGTAAAATCGCGCGCAGCGAAGCGAGCAGCTATTTTACGTGGGACGTGGCGACGCAGTCGCTTTACGTCCCTGCGCGCGATCACGTGGCGCTGCCAACGAAAGTGACATCAACATCGACTTTTCGTTTATCTGAAGATCAAAAATCGGTTCGAGAAGAAACAACTCGAGCTGAAGGGCTTTCGTCGTGCACTCGTATCATTGCTGATCAACTTGGTATGATTATAATGCCAGCGTATGCAGCTCAGCATCCTCTTCTTTCTTCTCTACATCGCCGCTGTGGTAGTCATTGGTTGGATTGCATCAAGAAAAGAGACAGAAGAGGAGTTCATGATCGCAGATCGCAAAGTAGCTGGCCTGCAGCTTGCGGCTACGATGAGCGCGGGATTCTTCGATGGAGCAACGCTCTCCATCTACCTCGCCTACATCTATCAGTTCGGCCTTTCCGCTATCTGGCTCTTCATCGGACTTGGATTGGGACTCTTTGTGTTACGACGATTTGCGACGCGAATTAAGCAGAAGGCGGATGAGCTCCGTGTCTACACGATGCCGGAGTACTTTTTTCGTACAATCGGGAGCAGAAGTGGATTGGCATATTCCGTCGTCCTCATCATCGCATTCTTCTGCTTCTTAGTCGTAAACCTCATCGTCAGTGGACAAGTACTCTCGGCAATTTTTCCGATACCGTATGCGCTCTCAGTTGCCATTGGTGGTGGCATTATTCTGATCTACCTGCTCCTTGCAGGTTTCAAAGCGGTGGTGCGAACCGACGTGTTCCAATTTATGGTCATGATATTCATGACCGTAACAGTTGCCGCTTACCTTTTTGGTAGAACCAGTATTCCGGCGGTGGAGTTGCAACTCATTGGAAGGATGGACGGAGGAACACTCATTGGATTCCTTGTGATAGGTATCTTCGGCGTTATGGTTCAGCCTGACCTTTGGCAACGAATGATTGCAGCTCGTGATGTGAAAACGATGAAGCGCGGCCTCATCTACGGTGCATTCATGCTCCCTCTTCTCGCCCTGATTCTTAGCGTGATCGGACTTGTCACAAAACAACTGTTACCGAACATCGTGCCGGAGAAGGCACTGGTATCTGGCTTCTCGTCATTGCTTCCGATGGAATTCAAGGAACTTGGAATGGTGCTTCTCTATGCTGTGAGCTTGTCTTCCTCGGATACTCTTGCCTTCGTCGTGTCGTCCATCTTCACTCGCGATCTTCAGCAGCGCACACACCGCTTTAGCGAAGCATCGATGCGGCAGATGACGCGCTTCTTCATTGCTCTTTTCATCAGTATCGCTGTTGTTCTTGGAATTCTCTACCAAGACATTATTACGCTGGGTCTCTCGCTTGCGAGCCTCAGCCTTGCACTCTTCCCGCCAACCTTTGCCTCACTCTTCTGGAAGCTATCTGACCGCGCCGTGGCATGGAGCGTGGGACTTGCTGCTTTAAGCGTGGTACCTTTCCTTATCACAGGAACACTCACCCCCGAAACCTCGGTTACGCCACTCCCCGTATCACTTGTACTCTTGTTGATTTTTCAAGGCATTGTTCGTTGGCGCGGACGGAATTGATGACCCAAGAATTCGAGATTGGTTCGTGCAGCTCCACCACACTTCGCTCTCATTCACTTCGTTCATGAGAGCTACGCGTGGCGAGCCACTTACTCTCAAAGCGAAGTGTGCCCCGCTGAGCACCCCGAATGCTTTACAAATACTATAAATAGTGTATAATGGTTTCATTATATCCACACCCACTCGTTCTTCTATGAGCACCTCAACAAAAAAAATTGGTCTGACGCACATGCGTCTCTTCTCCATACTGGGAGGAATCGGACTTGTCGGTTATGTCTCGATCTCGATGCACGCAAAAAATCTGCAGGGATCGGTTCAGGGCTCGTCATGTGAAGAAATATGCAGTCTCGTTCGAACGATGTGTCCTGAAGTCACAGGCTACGTTTCCATGAAGCGTACGTGCGGTCAATGCCAAGACAATATCCTGAGGAATTGTATGGACCGCTGTTCAGGGGAAGTCGAAGGAGTATCTGAATGTACGGAAGCCTGTTTCGGTCCATATAGATTACAACCGATGCGCACGGATTGCGGTACGGGAGACGACTCCGCTGGAAGTACGACTGAGGACGCCACTCGGGCAACCGTTGACGATGGCGGATTGGCAAATGATTCACCCGTAGGAACAGATGATGCGTCAACGATGAAAAGTGAGACGAAAACGGATGTATCGGGCAGTAACGACACAGCTGAAACGATGACCGATGCCACATCGACGAATGATCCCGCACAGGATCAATCCGAAAGTTCTCTGCTTGCAGAGTAATCAAAGTAACCTTTTGAAAACGCCTCACGTCACGATCTCCAGAAGCCGCTTCTGTTCGACAGCAGACTGGATCTCGAGACCGAGGCGTTCCCCCGTACTCATCGATGTGCCGTAGAAATAGCCCGAGTACGGAGTGGCAGCAATGCCAGGTGAACCGGGGATCCGAAGTGAGACATCGAAGATGACGATATCCTCCTTTCCCTCCTCGGCAACAACGGCCCCCTGCAGCGCAAACGGTCCGATCATGCCCTTGCCTGCCCCTCGTAGCCCAGAGGGCAAAGTGGGGCCGCTCGGGTCGAGTTCCGGCGGTAATTCTCTCGTCGCCTTCACGAATTTCTCACCGAGATCGAACGCCTTCTCTAGGAGTGACTCCTTGACGGTACAGGCAATGTGTCCCGTCTCGATCATCTTGAAAGGAACATGTTTGAGCGCCGTGATCTGCTGATCGGCGGTCATGCGGAGAAACCCGTCCAGATTCGTCTGTCGTCGCGTATCCGTTCCAAGGAGCTCGAGTTCCTTGGTGAGCGGAGAGTAGAAGAAGTTGAAGTTGACGGGAGCTCCCACCACGAACTCTTCGATCGTCGCTTCACGCCAGTTCGAAGCCACTTTCCCCTCTTTCTCCAGCGATACACCCGTGTTCTGATACTCGGCATCGGAGGACACGACGAAGAACGCACGCTCGTAACTCCGCGTCGCCTCTGCAGCCTTCACCATCACAGGCCGATCGATGTCCTTGGAACTCTTGAAGATCTTCGGGATGCGAATCCCTGCCTTCCTCAGAAGATCGTACTGATTGAAGGGTTGACCTGTGGCAAGTCGAGCCGAACCATCACGCTCCTCAAGCTTGAGGAGCGTCCTCGACCCGACGATCGGTACAGCAAAGTCATTCTCAACCTTCGAGAAATCATCGAAGTACACCCAGAAGTACCTATTATGAACAAAAATTGTATTCATCTTCTGAAGCTTCCTCTGGATCTCAGGCTGCAGAATATCCTGAAACTCAGCAACGGTGATGATCTCATCGATGCATCCGTGCACCCGCTCTCCGCGCACTCGCTTCTTGAATCGCTGATACGTGAGGTGTCTCCCCTTCTTGGCGACCACGACCGTCCGGAATCCATACTGAGAGACGCCATGACACACATCCAGCGCACTGTGTCCACCGAGCACACCGATCGTCAGCTTTTTGAGATCATAGCCTGCGAGGACGTCGGCAATGCTCATGGGAGAGGAGTATAGCGCGATGGTCAGAAAATATCACGCAACTTTCTGCGTTCGTGCATCACCACAATACCATTCGACGAGCGTGTGCATCTTCAGTTCCCACACGATGCGCTCGTACACCCCGCCGCCTGCTTGCAGATCTTCTTCCTTGCAATCGTGACCATGTTCTTTCGCGTGCGTACGTTCACGTTCGATTGCCAATTTCAATTCCTCTGCATCCGGTTCGATCTTCTTGTGTTCAGCGAGTTTCTGCATGCCGAAGCGGAGCGTGATACGGTCGTGTGCGATCCCTTTCATTTCTTCGATCACGTGCTCCGGTTTCTTGCCTGTGGATTCGAGCCACTTCTCCATGGTCATGTCCTGCTTCTTCAGTCGTTCCTGCAGATCCAGAAGCATCTCCTGCACCTCAGCGTCGATGAGTTCCGGAGCGAGTTCGATACTCGTGGCTGCTCGCACATGCGTGTACAGATCTTCCTCACGGCGTTTCCTCTCTTGGTTCTTCTTCTGATTCGTTAACATCTGCCCCACTTCGATACGAAAGGCCTCCGGTGTGCGATCGGCACCCATGCGAGACGCGATGTACTCGCCCGTCAGCGCGGGGAGCTTCGTTTCGGCAACGTCACTCACAGCGATCGTCACGCTGAGATGCTTTCCCTGGAGAGCAGGAAGATCGTGCGTCTTCGGGAAGTCGATCCCGACCGTTTTTTTCTCACCCTTCTTCATACCGAGGAGATGTTTCTCGAGTTCTGGGATCAATTCCTCGCTTCCAATCAGCACGGAGTAACGACCCATGGTGAGTTCTTCCATCGTGTTTCCTGCTTGATCTTTGGTTGCTAGACTCATCTTCACGCTGTCCCCCGTTGTGGCCGCACGCTCGACACTCGTCTCCGTGCGATCGTGCTGCAGCAGTTTTTGGATGAATGTTTCGATCTCCTCTTTCGATGCATCAGCAATACTCTTCTTCTCGATCTTGATCGCATCGGGCTTCTTCAGTGTCGCTGTCGGTCGTTCGACGAATATCAGAGCAATGGTGAGAGGTTCGAGAGACGTGATGCTCGCCGCAGGGCGTAGAATCGGTTTCGCACCACTGACCTTCAGTGCATCGGCCATCACCTGCGGCAGGATGCTTCGTACCAGTTCTTCGTTGATTTGCTCGCTCGTGACATGCTGTCGCACAACATTGGTGGGAGCCATCCCTTCGCGAAATCCCTTGATCTTTACACGAGAAGCGAGGGATGTCAGTGCCTGCTCCTCAGCCTTTTTTTGCTCTTCAGCAGTCACGATCGTCGTCGTGCGCACGCGGAACTCCTTCAGTTTCTCGATGGTAGTTTGCATACAAGTGAAAAGTGAAAAGTTGAAAGTGATGGAAGGGAGATCGTGATGGATGCGTGCAACGTTGCATTTTCCCCGTCCGACCGCATCCGGGCGGGCACTATCCACTTTCAACCTCTTTTCCGATCGTTCCAATACACCAGCAGCGGCGTTGCAACGAAGATCGACGAGTACGTGCCGAGGATGATGCCAATGATGAGAGCCAAAACAAACCAGTGGAGTGAATCGCTACCGAGGAAGAGGAGCGAGAAGAGCATGATCAGTGTCGAGGTCGAGGTGTAGCATGAGCGCTTCCACGCTTGGTTCACGGCTGTGTTTGCAACGATGGCGAAATCCTCCTTACGCTCTTGCACCTGAAGATTGTCGCGGATTCTGTCGAAGATGATGATGGTGTCATTCACCGAGTAGCCGAGGATCGTGAGCAACGCCGTCACGAAGAGCGTATCGACTTCGAAGGTCGTGACGTGACTCAGGATGACGAAGATACCGACGGTGACCATGACATCATGCAGGAGAGTCGCCACCGCAACGACGCCGAATTTCCATGGACTGTACTTGCGTGGGATCTTCCGAAAGGCGAACGCAAGGTAGACAATGATCCCAAGGGATGCAGCGAGGAGCGCGTACACCGCACGGATCTTCAGTGTCTCGCCGACCGTGGGACCAATCGTGGTGTACTGCACCTGTTCAGTCTCTCCAAGCTGCGCACTGATGTGGGTGATGAGTGCCTTATGTGTATCGTCATCGATCCCCTTCATGCGCACGAGGTAGTCACCGTTCTGCATCTTGTTGACCGTCGGATTCAGCGTGCCCTCCTTGAAGCTCTGCAGAGCAGCCAGCACCGTGGCTGCCGTTACGCCTTCCGTTTTCATCTTCAGTTCCATCCGCGTGCCTCCTGTGAACTCGATACTCAGACGAGCGCCAGGCTCGAACACCAGTCCGATGCTGATGATCGTCAGGATGGTCGAGAGAAGGAAGAAGTACTTGGCAGGCTTGAGGAAATCCATAGTGGAGCGAGGGTAGCGGGAAGTGGCGGAGGATTCTAGAGCATCCTGAGGTTACAAGTGGAAAGTTGAAGGTGGAAAGTGATGCAAAAATGATTCTGGTGAAATGCATGAAACTTTCCACTGTCTACTTTCAACCTTCCGCCTTCCACATGATCGTCACCCTCTCCGCGCTGTCCACTCCCGACCAGTGCATCGTGCGGATGTGCTCATCATCGAGCCATTGCTTGACCCAACTGATGTGATCAGAGAGGAAGGGAAGATTGCTCTCGACGGTGTGCAGCAGCCATGTCACATCCGCTGCGCCTTCGAGAGAACGAGGGCCGACTCCCTGCAGTGTCGAAAGATGATGCATACGCTCGATACCCTCTCTCAAGAGCACGGGGTCTGTGCTCAGCATGAATCGATGACCTTTCGTTGCAATGATCAGGTGAAGACGGCTTCCTGATGCACCAAACGTGGTGATTCGCCAGTCGCGTATCGATGGATCTTCCTGTAGCAACGGAGCAGAGAGAACGTCGATACGACGATTCTCGCTCGAGAAGATGTGCGTGCGGATGCGAGAGGAAGTGGTGATACCACGCAGTGCCGAAACCCAATCGACGAGGAGACGTTCACGCGTGGCCTGACCGGAGAGGAGCAGAGCAGTCCCACTCCCCGCGGGGACAACCACCATGCTCGTTCCCTCCGAGAAGAAGTCACGGCCGATGCGCAGAAGGTCACTCTGACCGATGATGCGCTGGAGTCGCTCCTTCAGAATGCCTTGCAAGCCCTCGGCAAGTGATGGGTCTCTTGCTGCGAGTGAGAGAGCCAAGGATGTCATAATGGTGTTTGGATCACTACTGGTCATGGTCAAGAGCGAAGACCCTGTTTGTGTAGGGGAAGAGAGAAGAGGACGTGTCTCGGTGAAGAGTGTCGGTGCTCGCTTCTCGAGAGTCACCGTCATGCGTGCGATGTTCCCCGTCATGAGCACGGCTGAGAATGGCGTGAGAGCTGCCTGCAAGAGGGTCGATGAGAGGTGGAATGTTCGAAGATTCAGATAGACCACATTCGAAGCATTCTGTGGTGCGTTTCTGAAGAATGGCATTGCCCCGAGCGACGCACCAACCTCTTTGAGTGGTAGAAAGAAATGAGAGTCCTTCCTCGACACCAACGTCGTATGGCGTTGATTCTTCATGTGGACGTAGATCGCCCATGTCAACGTACCGCCGCTCTGTGCCAATGCAAACTCATAGGAGACACCCTCGGGCAGGGCACGACTGTTAGGCAAAGTCGGTATCGCCTCAGGAGGAGTGATGAGAGCGATGGTTCGAACAAATGTTTCCCTCTCCGTAGTCCGGACGAAACTGAGCGTGCGCGTGGGATCAATCCGATACGCCAAACTCAGTCCCTTCGGACCCACCGATCGGACCAGAAGCATCACAGTCGTGAGGCTGGCGATGGCAAGAAGCACACCGACGCCTGCAATGATCATCGAACGAGGAGGGTGGGGAAGGTGGGGGTGATCGGACATTGCGGGGATTGTAGCAGTAGGAAAATTTTTTTTGATAACAGTCCTCACCTCCCAGCCTCCTCTCCTCACTGCGGTGTGAAGAGGAGGGGGCCTGCGTTATACAAAAAACAGAGCTTCCTTCTCCGGCCCGCAGGCGGGAGAAGGATCGAGCCTGCCTGCCGGACAGGCAGGGATGAGGACCGTTCAATATTGGCTTATTTAAGCCATAAAAACACATTTTCCTTGAATAACTTAATTATTCAATATAAAACATTATCGAGATTTCTCCACTCCATCTTCTTGATCAATTTCTGAAAGCGACTATGATGACCAGATTTCTTCAAACGAGAAATCGTTCACACAAAAAAGGAGACACATACAAACATGGCCTTCGTCACCTCGATCGCGACGAGGTGACCCCGGCCACCCAAAGATCTTTCACATCACCGCAGTCAGTTGAGAGGGTGATGCCCACCCTGAATGAGTATCACCCTCTCTGCTCTGTTATGTCGCCTTCGTACGAGGATGAGTGTACGGAGGTGCAACCCCTTCCTCCCCAGTGTTCTCCCGGAGCTTCTAGCACCGCGTGACGAACCGGTACGGGGACTTCGTTTGGTCACGAGGAGAAACAAGAGACCGAAGCAAGGCAGAGGGTCGGGGCTCATCTCCCCAGTGAAACTTCCGCACGCAGGCTCAGCGAACGTTTTCTACAATTCATTCGTTGATAGCCGAGGAAGCAACACAAACACAAAAAGGCCAGCAATGGTCTTTTTGTTTATATTCACGAAAGGGACTCCGTCCCTCTCGTGGGCTCTCCCTGAAGCGGTTGCGCTCCACCCCGCAGTGAATGCGGGGTTCGCGCGCTTTCTACGAATTCCAAGCATTCTAGAGAAAACAGAGCGGATCTACTGACCCGTGGAATTTGTGCATTCATATGTTCTTAAGCATCTCAATATTTCAAAAGGACGACAACAGGTGTTGTCGCCCTTTTTGCTCATCTCGCTGGAGAAGAGCTACTTGCCGAGCGACTGAAGTTCGCTTTCAAGTTTTGCGACTTTCTCCTCGAGAGTCGCAATTTTCTTGTCTTGTCCTTCAACCCTGCTTCGCAAATCAGCGAGGGCTCGATCGACACGGGTTTGTCGTTCATGTTCGTTCTCGCGGGGGCCGCCTGGCATAGCTCTCTCCTGTGGAAAAATGAGCGATAATCCGATGCAGCGAAGTTGCTGTATCAGATGATTATATTATACACTAAAATATATTTTTGTCTATATATTTCACTTCTTCGTCGCACCTTCCGCCTTCTCCATCATCTTCTGCACCTCGAGGGCTCTCGGGTTTCTGGGATCAAGCTTGAGTGCAGTCGATAGATATTTCTGAGCGTCGTCGGGTAGTCCTGAACCAAAGGCGGCCTTGGCCGCAAGCGAGAGAGTTGAGCTGTCATCTGGCCAACGGACGAGGGCTTCCTTCGCAATCTGCAATGCGTCCAGCGCATGATTACCGTTTCCTGCCGCGAGATTGACAAAGCGTTCGTACGCACGAAGCTCACTGTCTTTCGCCTGCGCAAGAATTTTTAATTGTTCCAGTGCGAGATCGGTATTGCCAAGTTCGAGAGCATAATCGGCGAGCAGATCGCGTGCGTCCTTCTCCGGCGTGAACCCGTTGAGGAGCGCGTACTGCAGGTACGTCACGGCATTCTGTGGATCGCCGAGCGCGGCGTGCGTGCGTGCGAGGAAGTACTGCGTCTCGGCTTTCTCCGGGTCCAGTGAGTACGCTTGCTCGAGTGAGGTGAGCGCGTCCTTCAGCCGCTCGGAGTTGAATTCGCAGTACCCCTTCACGATCCACGCATCGCGGTATCGTTCCTGCTTGAGGACGACCGTCGTCAGCATCGGCAGCGCTGTTTCACACTCATTGACCTGCGCAAGCGAACGAGCGAGGAGCGTCTGCAAGTGTACATGTTGACCATGGGGGAAGAGGGCAAATTCGTCGAAGGCAGCAAGAATCGTCTTCGCATATGTGCGTACGATCGGATCCGTGCCATTGGCCGCGAGGCTCAGTTCCTTCTTCGCTCCCTCGATGTCATTCTGCGAGATCGCAGTGAGGCCAAGACCATAGTGAGACTGCGGAGAGTTGGGGAAGCGATTGAAGATGGCAATCGCTCCACTCGGATTTCCGGTGCGCAGGGACAACATACCTTCGAGGAGCGTGATCTCCTCGCTCCTTGGATACTGCTCCTTCAGGCTCGCAATCGTTTTCTTCGCGCTGTCGTACTGCCGCCTCTGCAATTGGATGCTCGCGAGTTTCTTGAGTGCCGGTGATCCGCCGCCAGAGCTCACGCTTTTCTCATAGTGATCCTGCGCTTGCTTCCACTCACCCTTGAGCTCGAAGATCTCACCCTGCCTGAGGTCCATGAGCGCTTGCGATTGGCTCACACTGGGCTGCAACATGTGATTCTTGGTCGGGAGCATGCGTCGTAGCAGCGTGCTACTTCCCTGCACACCGAACGATGACTCGATCGCCGAGATGGACGAATGGATCTGGTAGAGGAATACGCCGCCTATACCGGCGCTGAGAGCGAGAGCGAGGATGATCGGAACAGCGACGCGCGGAGAAATGATCATACGAAGGAACAATATCACACTCTAGGCGATACGCGGGAAGCATCCCGCTCCTCATCAAAGAAATGAGTAATGATATCGACAGAAGAGAATGTACCTTTCCTGCCCTCAATCGACCGTTGGACTCAGCTCCCCATCTTCACTCTTCTTCTTGGTGAGGCGAGCCTTCGGTTTCTTGGTGACTTCTTCCGTAGCAGACTCGATCTCGGCAGCGACGCTCGCCCGTGCGGCGGCTTCGACGAGATTCTTCGGAATGATCGCTTCAACACCGCCCCAATTGGCAGCTCCTGATTTCGGCAGCAAGATCGTCACCTGATCGCCAATCTCGGCGCGGTAGAAGGTAACCGAAGCGAGCAGCAGTCTGTACGCCTTGCCTTCGGCGAGAACTTTGTACTGACCATCCTCTTGGATGAGTACACCGACCACTGTTTTTCGTTCCACTGGTGCGATCTGCTTGTAGATGAATTTCCCCTCATCGGTGATGGTGAGTTTCATGCCGTCACCTTCGACGAGCTTACTCTTTGACGCGTAGTTCGCGGGGATCGGATACGTCTGACCGAGCGAATCGACCATATTCTGTCCATCGAAGATGCCTTCCACAACTTTTCCAGAGACGGCGCCGTACGAACTCATGCTCATCGAGCCGGCACGCACGGTGTGCCGCTCACGCGTGGAATCCGAGATACCGGTCATCTCTCTCAGAAGACTGTTAGCGGTTTTGAGAGAACTCATCGCAGAATCGACGAGTTCTTGAACGGCGAGGAGATGATCTTCGGACATACAGAGGTGAGAAGAATGGAGTGTGTGATCTGTTGGTTAGGTAACGGTACTGACTTCAAGGAGGTGCTCATCCAGTCTCTCTGTGATCTGATGTTCTCTGAGCAATCCTGCCTGTGCTCCGATAGCCCCGACAACACTTGCAGCATTCAGTGTACCCGAGATCATCATGGTTTGCAACGGATGACCCCGCAGGAGAGCCCAGAGTGCGGCGATTCCGAAGGCGTCGCCGGCTCCGGTGGTATCCACCACCTTCACACTCTGCAGCACCGGACAATGATAGACGTGCGTACCGTTCGAGGCATGCGTTCCTCGTGCACCATCCGTGATACAGACGTTCGCAACTCCAGCGCCAATGAGCTTCTTGAGCGCCTCGTTGATATCCTGTGCATTCGTGAAAGTCATCGCTTCCTCCCGATTGAGCAGGAGGAGGTCCGTAGCACGAAGGAGTCTTGCGGCATCGTTTTCCTGCATCCCAGCATCGATCTGACAGCCACCTGGATTCCACGCGAAGGTGATCTGGGGACATGCGATGATGGCATCGATCATGTCGTTCTGGATCATGCACGAAGTTTCGCAGAGGTGGTTCAGATAGACAGCGTCAACATGCTGCATCGCCTCGAGATCGAACGTCGTATCGTGCAAGTGCTCATTGACACCTGCCGTATAGAGAATCGTTCGTTCGCCACTTGGAAGCGATAGCACGATAGAGAAACTGCTCGTCTCATGCTCGAGCACCGTTGCAGAAGACACATTCACTTTCTCCCGTTGCAAATTCTCGAGCAATTGTTCACCCCACTGATCAGATCCGATCACCCCGCAGAAGGAAGCGTCCATGCCCAGACGCGAAAGTCCAACGGAGGTGTTGCACGCACCTCCTCCGCACGTCTCGATCACGCGATCGACTTCGATCTTTCCGCCGACCTTCAGACACATCATCTGACCATGCTGCTGCAGTGCTTCCTTCAGTGTCAGGAAGAGATCGTACGTCGCCCCTCCGACCGAGAGCGTGCGCAAGCGTTGAGGGTGTGGGTGTTCCATCTGAGACGTCAGGAGTGGTACCGCTCGTGCATCAGGGAGAGAAATTCCAACATGCGTCGGCGTTCATTGCGTGCGGAGCGAAGATGGAGACCGATGCCGAGTGCTGTGACGAGGAGCAAGCCGATGACGAAGGATGGGATGCCACTCTCCGAATTCTCGGGAACATCCTGCAGTTCCGGCCTTGGGTCGAGCGGAGCACCCGCATGACCGAGGAGGTCTGTCGGGACAGGGTCACTGCTCCCCGCAACGAAACCATCGTTCGTCGGCGTCCCATGCGCGATCGCTGACAGATCGGACAATTCTTTGCCCGTGACATCGACCGGCGTGAGCTTCAACTCATAGGTAACGTCACCGATGAGGTCACGCAGGACGAACGACGCAGCTTGACCATGAATCGTACGTCGCTCCGGATACTCACCAGGAGCCACACCGTACTGCAGAATGTAGTGATCGAGAGGGAGCGATGGGATGGCCGCCCATTCGAGGAGGAGACTGTCTTTGCCAGCGGTAGCCTTCAGATCGATGCCGAGCGGCGAGGCAGTCGCAGGTGCACTTTTCTCGGAACTTTCAGAACCGTCAGCGGCGATGGCCGTGAGAGAGAATTGGTACGTTTTTCCAAGGGAAAGGTCTCGGATGACAGCCGAGGTCACAGGTTTCTTCGTGCCGATGCTGTAGACATAGTTCGTAGGCTCTTCCTGCGGGGCAATGTAGATCTTGTACTCGGTGAGTGGCACACCGGTGATCGCCTCCCATTGGACGAGGACAGCGGCCCTCTGCCCCTCGGCTTTCACCTGCTGCACGACGGGCACTGTTGCCGGTTTCACCGTCCACTTGATGAGCATCGTCGAGGTATTGTCCGTAGCATCTTTTGCCGTGATGGTCGTATCGTAGACAGCATCTTTCGGCGGTGCGTTCAACGAACCTCGATAGAGACCTGTTCCACCTGCATCCTCCGTAAGCGTGATCGTCTGAGTATCGATGGCCGCAACGACCGAGGCGAGGCCCGGTTCGGATTGCACGGCGATCTTGGCAGGTTGTCCGGCTTTCGGTTCCACGGGGTCGAAGGTGATCGTAGAGATCGTTGGCGGCTCAGAGTCGATGAGGATGTGTACAGGATCGGATTCGTATGATCCGTTCTCACTCGTCACGAAGAGCGTCACTTCCTTATCTGCCGCATTGATCGGCACGCTGATGCGGAAGACGCCCTCCTGATCACTCGAACCATTCGTCAGATCACTTCCCCCCTTGACTCGTAGATTGATCAAACTGGGTGCATGGCCCTGGAGTAAGACCGGTCCCCCTTTGATCGTCGCACGATCCTTTGGATCGAGGATGGTGATCTTCCCACCCGCATCCGATGCGCCGTCACGCAGAACATTCAGTGTGATCTTTCCCGTGAATGTTGGATCCAGCTGATCGGCAACCTCGATGGTTTGGCTACCACCATTTCGAAGCATGAACGCGAGGGGAACTTTGCGCTCGCCTTGATCGACACCACGCATCTCGATACGACCAATGGTCACATTCCTTGGGTCATCTCCCTTCTTCGGGAGCGTCGCATCGGGATCAGAGCTCTTCACCGTGAGCGTCCCGATGTACCCACGAGCAACGTCGGTTCCTCGCATCGCGCGAATCGTGACACCGAAGAGTTCATTCGCTTTCACCTCGACAGCTCCTTGGGGCAGCGAGAGCTCGAAGTGGTCGATGACTTCACTCGTCAGATCAGCCGCAGTAGCCGTCCCTCCCTGTCCCAGATTGGTGAGCGATCCGCGAAGGAACGATGCTCCTACCGTCGGTTGTCCGACCGAGAGAACAATATTCAGCTTCATCTGCGCAGCACGTGCGACGTCATAGACCGACAGGCTCGATGAACCGTTCTCGGTCGAATGCACCGTCCAGAGGAACCGGCCGCTGTCATCCGTGAGCTTCGACTGCGGCACGACGTCATCCGTGAGCCGACTTGCGATCAGTGCGAGTGGCCGTGAGGTCACGGGATTGTCGTAGCGGTCTCGAATGGTCGCGGTGATCGTTGCGGTCTCCTTCCCATCCGCACGAATGGACGATGTGCTACTCGTCAGCAACGAGTGATCATCATCTGCGCGATCAGCGAGGACGGTGAAAATGCCACTCTTGCCTGCAATCGTGAAATGGTAGAGTCCTGCTACTGTTGTGACCTTCGAGGGAATCAGTGTTGCGGCATTGCCTGCACCATCGAGAACAATGTTCTGCGTATAGGCTTGGTGGTCTGGACTGCTCACGGTGAGCGTCGTCGAACCTCCCGCATCACACTGCGATACCGTGATCTCGGTACCGAGACCTGCGACAGTGTCCAATGCTCCAACCGAGCACGTTCCGGCAGCCACGACACTGGGCACGCTCAGGTGCAGCGTGAGCACTAGGAGGGACAGTGCCGATGGAATCGATGTGGACATATTCTCTGTAGTATACCAAAAATACCACTTTTCCGCCACGGGGATAGAGGGATCTTTTCGATGTTTTATGTGTGGTGTCAATGGCATTCCGTACGGCAGAAAGTCCGTGCTATGATGCTCATCATGACGCATCGAACGTCGCTCACTCTCCTTGCAGCCTTTCTCACGCTCTCCGCGTGTGGATCGACGACATCGAAGACCGCCGTCGTGTGTGATCAGCAATTTTGGAATGGAACCGTTGCTGCCTGTTTGCCGAAGGGCTGGAAGGTCCTCTCGCAGGAACAGTTACAAGTGCTCGGTGTCCCCGAAGAAACGATGGCAGCTTTCCAATTCGAAACACCGCATGCAGGCCAGCTCGATACGGTAGCAGTGACACGCGAACCCCTGAGCCAGAATCTCGACACCGCCGAATACAGTCAGTCCAATATCCTCGCCGTCTCGGCACTCCCCGAGTACACACTGATCGACAAAATCACCGTCTACATCGATGCGAAGGAAACGGCCTTGCACATCTTCAGCGCACGCCCGTCTCCCGACCAACCGATCCGCCGGTACTACCAACTCTCCGCCGCAGTCGAGAGTACCGGATACACATTCACGGGTTCGTTTCCCTTGAGTATCAAAGAGAGCGAGGCCGCAGAGGTGCAGTTCATCCTGAAGAATATTTCGTTCAAGGATCCGGTGAAGGCAACAACTGCGACAAAGTGAGAGAGTTGCTTGGATCATCTCTAGAGATTCTTCGAGGATCTCAGTAGAATCTTTTCGTCAGTGGTGCCGTAGCCAAGCAGTAAGGCAGGGGACTGCAAATCCCCCATGCGCGAGTGCGATCCTCGCCGGCACCTCCACAGTTGAATTGCAGACGAACAAGGAGCGAAGCGACGCAGTGAGTCGCAAGATACTGTGTCCCCCGAAGCTCCGCCGTAGCGGAGCGTAGTGGGGACAGTTCAAAACGTCTTGCCTCTGCCTGCACACGTGCGGTACACTTCCCGAAATACCATGACTCCAGCCAAGAAATCGGCGGCCGTTTCAAAAAATCCAAAGGACTACTGCATCACCACCATCGGCAGTCACTCGGCTCTGCAAATTTTGAAGGGAGCGCGGGATGAAGGTGTCCCGAACCTCGCCATCTGCAAGCGCGGAACCGAGCGTGTGTACAAGAGTTTTGGAGTGGCCGATGAGATCTTGCTGATCGATGACTGGAGTGAATGGGAGACGAAGGTTGAGCCGGAACTGATCAAGCGGAATGCCATCATCATTCCCCATGGGTCGTTCATCAGTTACCTGGGACATGAGCGCGTGCAGAAGATGCAATCCATGTACTACGGAACGAAGGAGATCCTCGAGTGGGAGAGTAATCGGACGATGGAACGCCAGTGGCTCCTGAGCGCCAATATTCTCATGCCTCGTGTGTTTGAAAAACCTGAAGATATTGACTGTCCAGTGATCGTGAAGTTCCATGGCGCGGGCGGAGGATTCGGCTACTTCGTCGTTCGGTCCGCCGAGCAGTTCTACGAAGTGAAGAATCGCAAGTATCCCGACGAGAACGACTTCAATATTCAGGAGTACATCATCGGTGTGCCGCTGTACATTCACTACTTCTATTCACCGATCACCGGAGAACTGGAGATCATGAGTTTCGACAAGCGCTATGAGTCGAATGCCGACTCCATCGGTCGCATCAAGGCTGAAGATCAGCTCGCCGCGAAGATCCATACCAGTTACACGATCGTCGGCAATATTCCACTCGTCGTACGTGAGTCAATGCTCCCAGAGTTCTTCGAGATGGGAGATCGTGTCATCAAAGCCAGTCGGACACTCCACAATACGAAGACGGGCGAGAGGTTGAAGAAGGGCCTCTTCGGTTCATTCTGCCTCGAGACAATCGTCACCCGAAAACTGCAGACATTCGTCTTCGAGATCAGCGCGCGCATCGTTGCGGGCACGAATCCGTTCATCGAAGGCTCACCGTACACCGCCCTGAAATACACGGTGCCCATGAGTACTGGCCGTCGCATTGCGAGAGACATCCAACAGGCAATCAAGCAGGGAAGACTCGAAGAGATTCTGGGGTAGGCTCAGAGGACTTCCTCACGTGCGCTCATTCCAATGCATGAGAACGCGCCTCTCTCTGTTCGCAGTCTTCGCCATCGCACAACCTTCGCGATGCACACTGATCACCCCTGTACGAAGCACAAGACCCACCATCTGCACGGGACGTGGCTTCATCGCATCGACGTTGCAGCACTTGGCGAATCGATACGGCATCGTGAGGGGTTGACCCTCAACCCTCACGAGATCAGTCAAAGAGGGCAGCAGCGCTCCGCTCTTCTTCGTTTTCTTCTGGTGCAGAAGAGACATCTTCCGCGGCACGGCATGCAGGGGAAGATGAGAGAGAATCGATGACGTCCGTACAGACCCCATGCCGACCTTCACGAGGAGATCCTCCCGCTGTTTCATCGTCAACTCTTTTCCGTGGAAGGAATGGAGGATGCTGCAATCATTATCGAGGGGTGCAAGTCCACGTGCTTTCAGTTCAGCATTCGTGGACTCGCGTCCTCGTTGCAAGAACTGTGCACGGTGATGCGAGAAGAAGTACGTCTTCAGTTTGGACCTCGCCGAAGGTGTCACCAGCACCTCGAGCCAATGCAGAGAAGGACGCGCGTGCTTGTGCGTCTGGATCTCGACGATGTCACCGTTCTCTAGTGTGTGAGAAATCGCAGCAATCCCTCCGTTCACGCGGGCGGACTTGAACCGAAGACCGAGATCGGTGTGGAGGACGAAGGCAAAATCAAGCGGTGTCCCCCCCTCCGGCAGTTCGATGATGTCCCCACGCGGAGTGAGCACGTAGATATGATTCACGAGGTGGAGCGCCGTCTGTTCAGTCTCGCCGGAGGCCGATCCGATCATCTGCTGTTTCAGCAGCACATCACTCAGGTGCATCCTACTTGCAGAATGGAGCACGCCATCATCCTTGCCCTGCTCTTTATAGAACCAGTGTGCAGCGATCCCATACTCAGCTTCGCGATGCATTGCGGACGTCCGAATCTGCACCTCGATCATCGCGTTCTTCGGAGCCTGAGGCAGACCGATCAGGCTGGTGTGTAAGCTCTGATACCCGTTCGGCTTGGGGAAAGAAATATAATCCTTGAACCGGTGGGAGATCGGCGTGGCCATACGATGGAGGAGACCCAGCGTCTGGTAACAGTCAGCCATGGTCCCCACCACAACACGAATGGCGAAAAGATCGGTGATCTTGGAGAGGCTCGTCACACTCTTCGTCTGCATCTTCTGGAAAATACTGTACGGCTGCTTCTCTCTCGTCATCACATCAGAGGCGATGCCCTGCTCCTTAAGAAGATGCTGCAGATGCTGAGCCGTGCGATCGAGGAAGAGACCATCCTCCTCATGGAGCTGTTGCAACTGCTCATGGATATGCGCCGCATCGACCGGATAACACTCGGGGAAAGCAGAACGCTCCAGACGATACTTGACCGCATAGATACCAAGACGAGCCGCCACTGGTGCGAAGAGTTGCAGCGACTGTCGACAGAGTCGCGATCGAAATGCAGACTTCAGATCCTTCACGTGATCCATGAAGAAAGACTCGATCGTGAGAACGATGAGCAGGATACGAATATCATCAGAAATCGATACGAGCATGATCTTCATGTCATCGATCGATTTGCGCCAATCGCTGGTATGCAGATGTGAGAGAAGGTGCACACGACTCACGATATCGCGCACGCTGCGGCCAAATTCTTCGGAGATGCGATCCAGAGAAGAATCCGGCACACGGAGAACGTGTTGCAGAATGCAGGAGAGCAACGCATCTTCATCCGGACAGAACTCCGTGAGCTGCTCCGCCACCGCTACGGCATGCTCGAGGAGCGTCACGCCGTTCATCAGATCAAACGACCGGTCACCATAGACCTCCCGCGCATAGTCGAGTGCGGCTCGACAGCGTCCTTCATGGAGTGACGGAAGTGCACTGCTCAGCCGAGCAAGGAGCGCATCGGTCGTGAGGGAAGCGGTGGGAGACATGGTGAGGAAAGAGTATACCACAAGACTTCCTGTTGACATCCCCCATCACTCTGAGTACTATGCAGCCAAGTCCGAAGACCGGAGGCATTAGGCCCTAGGCTGAAGGTAAGCCCTCCCGAGGAGTACAGCAGCGCTCACCCGGCTCCGGCTTGGTGGATCGTGCCGTGTTCCTCGCTGGTCTCCCGGACGTTCAGGAG
>JAHFJR010000006.1 GCA_023245775.1 Candidatus Peribacteria bacterium
TCGGTCCTTGCCCCGCATTGCCGAAGATCGCACCGCCGACCGTGCCGGGGATGCCTGTGAGAGCCGAGAGATCGAGCCCGAGAGGAGCGAGTTCATTGATGAGCATGGCAAGATTTTTGCCTGCACCGACCGTGATGTGATCTTTCTCCACCGCGACATCGGCATTCTGCAGCCGCACGACGAGCGCAGCGATTTCTCCGTCGGCGAAAATCGTATTCGACCCGCTGCCGAGTGGAATCAGTGGAATGGAATGTTCGGCTGCGAAGTGGACGGCTTCTTCGATATCTTCCCGAGTTTTCAGCTCAGCAAAATACTTCGCCGTTCCGCCGATGCGCATGGTGGTCTTCGGCCGGAGAGGAACTGAGGTTTGGATGTACATTCAGTGGCTATGAGTTGTATTCGGATGGAGTGAAAAACTCCTGCACAAGTCTACTGGCAATAATCGCTCTGTTCAGTTTTTCTAAATACATCTCATGAGTTTTTACAAATTGTTCGTACATGAATCTATAGAAATGCTCAGCTCGACCTTCCATTCTCTTTGCAAATGCAGTCATATGCTCCCTCTGTTTCTTATTCCAGACGATCATGGGATGGTAACGATGATCCTTCAGAATACGATTCATGATCAGCCTCCCCGTTCTGCCATTCCCATCAACAAATGGGTGGATTCTTTCAAAATGGTAATAAAAATTGAATGCGAGCTCGAGAGGATATATGTTGGCCATGTTTTTTCTATACCATGAAAACAATTCTTTCAGCTTTCCTTCTATAGCCTGCCAATCAGCAACGGGTAGATTATTAACAACCACTTCCTCTGACCGTAACCCATGCATTCTTGGTTGATGCCCCATGAGAATCGAATGAAGTTCGATTGTACTTTTCGGATTGAATGAAAAAAACTCACTATCGACATAGTGCAGGGCTTTCAATGTATTTCTGACTTCTATACTGACATTGAGTGTTGGTTTTTTGACCTGTTCCTCAACCTGTTTGAACGGCACCTTACTCCCTTCAATTTTATTGGAATTAAAAATAAAATCGACAATGAAATTTTGCTCCATAAGATCAATGCCGATCGTCCCGATCTCCTTCTTTGATCGAAACAAGGAGGTCCTCAACTGCTCAATCTTTTTCACTGATACATACTTTGAAAAGTCCTTATTTGTTATCTGTGTAGTCCAGTAGCTCGCCCTTTCCAGAACTTCTTGTTCTTTCAGAAATTCTGTAAATGCTTTTTTCCGAGATACAACAGATGCCAAGTCATCTACTCTTCCAAGTAATTTCTTCTTCTGCACACTTTTTCCTTTTGTAATAAAAATACTGTCATAGGCATACAGATACTTGTGGCCGTTAATAATACTTACATACGTTTTCATGATGAAATATAGTATAGGATATACATGAATTTAATGCAAATGAATTATAAAGCCTATTGGAGGCTCTATAGATACTAATCTATAGTATAAAATATGAACTATTCTGTACTCTTTTTAAGAGTACAGAGTGAATAATGACAAGCTTGCCCTATCTCGTCACCAAATCCGTTACCTTCTCCATCGACTCGTACACCTTCTCCTTGAGCCCCTTCCTCTTCTGCGAATGCTGCAGAACAACGACGACGATCGCGACGAAGACGAGTGCGCCAAGGGTGATCAATAGATCTTTCATCTCAGGATGCACACCGAAGAGCATGAGCCCTACGAACGTTGCAACGGTCAGGAACACGCCGAAGATCACGCCGACGCCCATTGTGACGAGCACGAGTTTCGCGCGATCCTCCTGCCGGTCATCCGGCGCACTCGCGAGTGCTGTGAGGAGTTCACTACTCACGATCACCGGTTCGTCCTGACACTTCTTGAAGATGCTCTGCACCTTGCGCTGCAGGATCAAACTGACAAACGTTTTGAAGGGCACCGAAGTCTTATCCTCGATCACCGCCCTGCCACCTTCGCTACTGATATCGACTTCGACGTCGCTCATGCTCACAGTCTAGCACCGAAAAGCAATCGAGAGGAAGATTGAAGATGTATCTTCAAGTTTCTGGATCTTCCTGACTGCTAAAAACAAAGCCTGTTTCAGAAACATTGATCATAAACAATGTTGAATCCAGTTCGCTCACTGCAAACCTCAAGGCAGTCCTAGCCGAAAAAATAGCTTGGCATGTTGGAAGCTCGGCATGCACTTTCTGTATGAGCATTCTAGCTTCCGTCTCGGTGAGATTCGTTCCGTCGGGACGAAGGACGTGCATGGATGTAGTCATAAGTCTATTATTATCTAAATTTTAATTCTGTCAATAGCTTCTCGCCTCGAGAGGAGTGCAGCCACCTCGTAGGCACCAGGCGAGTACTCACGCCCAGTGAGAGCGGCGCGAAGCGGCCAGAGCATTTGGCCTTTCTTCAGGCCTGACATCACGATGGCGGACTCAAGTGCGGCAACGATCTTCTGATGAGACCAGTCGTTCTCCGCAATCGATTCAAGTGCTTTCTTTAAAATTTCCAGAATCTTCGGCACATCGGCTTCCGTAATTTTCTGCTTCGGATTTGCAAGGAGTGCAAGTGTCGGCTTCGGCGTTTCGTAAAAGTACGACAACATGTCAGGAGCTTCACTGAAGAACGTAATACGCTCCTGAATCAGTGCCGCGCGTTCGGCGAAATTCGGATCGGTCGCCGCAGCCGAAAATTTCTCGGTCACGAGCGACTGAATGCGCGCTGCAAAATCCTCCTTTGATATTTTTCGCATCCACTGACCTTGCAGCCAATCTAATTTTTCAAGATCGAACACGGCGCCGGACGTGTGTACATGCTCCAAGCTGAAGACATCGATGAGCTCGGACAGGGAGAATAATTCCTGCGTCGTGCCTGGATTCCATCCGAGGAGTGCGAGGAAATTGATGATCGCCTCAGGCAGATAGCCTTTCTCCTTGTAGTGTTCGGCCGCCACGTCATTCTGACGCTTGCTCAGTTTGCTGCGATCCTTATTCAGCAGCAACGGAACGTGTGCATATCGCGGCGGTGTCCAACCGAAAAACCGGAACAGGAGCAAGTGTTTTGGGAGTGAACTGAGCCACTCTTCACCACGGTTCACCATATCCATCTTCATGAGATGATCATCAACCACGTGCGCGAGATGATAGGTAGGAAAGCCGTCGGACTTGAGGAGAACCTGGTCATCGATCGTGTGCCCCTTGAACGTGAGCGTTCCGTAGATCGCATCCTCATAGGTGATCGTCTCCTCGCGGGGAACCTTCATGCGAATCACGTACTTCTCCCCCGCGGCGATCCTCTTCGACACTTCTTCTTCCGGTAGATCCATGCACGTACGGTCGTACATCGATGCCTGACGACGCTTCTCCTGATCTTTTCGCATCTGATCAAGCCGCTCTGAGGTACAGAAACAGTGATAGGCATGACCGTCCGCAAGAAGTTGATCAACGTGCTTTCGGTAGATCGGGAGTCTCTTCGATTGATGATATGGGCCGTACTCTCCCTGCTCCAGAATCCTCCCATCAGCACTGAGCATCACGCCTTCATCCGGAGTGAGCCCGAGCCACGTCAGTGTCCGCACAATATTTTCAGTAGCGCCTGCGACTTCGCGCGCTTGGTCCGTGTCTTCGATGCGAAGCGTGAACGTCCCGCCCGTCTTCTTCGCCATCAACCACGCAAAGAGCGCGGTCCGCACACCGCCGATGTGGAGCATGCCGGTTGGGGAGGGAGGAAAACGGGTACGCATACGCACACCTTACCCTACCTACTAGACCTACCACACCTACCCGACCTTCAGTTCAACACCACGACCTTGAACGTCACCTTCTCCCTTGGCATGTCATTGCCTGGGTTGCGGTCAACACGCGCAATGGCGCTGACCACACTCTGATTCTCTGTGACGTGACCGAAGATGGTGTAGTTCGGCGGGAGAGGATAGTCCGCGTCCATGATGAAGAACTGGCTGCCATTGGTATTCGGCCCGCGGTTCGCCATGGCGAGAACGCCCGCCTTGTATCCCGTCTTGTAGAGATCGGAAGAAGCATCGATCTCATCTTCGAACATCTCGCCGTAGATGCTCTTGCCACCTTTCCCATTCCCCGTCGGATCTCCTCCCTGGATCATGAACCCTGGGATGACGCGGTGGAAGGTGAGGTTCGTGTAGTACCCCGAGCCTGAGAGCGCTAAGAAGTTTGTGACTGTCTTCGGTGCGGCGTCGGCGTCGAGCTCGAGCTTGATGTCACCCATTGATGTACAGAGAACCACCGTCTGTTTGCCCTTCAGCATCTTGCCATCCCATGTCCAAGAAGATGGAGCTACGCACTCGCTGAGGCGGGGGACAGAGGCGCAAGCGGAGAGCATACTGAGAGTGAGGAAGAGAGGAATGAAAGAGGGAAGCTTGTTCATGAGGAAGGAGGAGGAGCAGGTGGAGATTCTATGCGCGCCCTCTGTACCTCGGCAAGGAGGAGGAGCGCGATTCTCTTCGCAGCATCAACGGGGAAACACGCATGGAGCGCTTTCCCTAGGGCAAGAAGACGCTTCCTGTGACCAAGAAGATTCTTCAAGACCTCCGGCAGCAGATGGATTCGTTCCTGTGGCAACAGCTCCAGAGCACCTTTCGTCTCAAGAATTTTGGCATTGCAGACCTGATGATCGTGTGCGACTCCGGCGAGTGGGACGGTGAGCACGGCCTTCTGGAGTACAGCCAGTTCGCTGAGTACTCCAGCGCCAGCTCTGGAGACAACGATGTCAGCAAGGGCATAGAGATGCGGCAATTCCTCACTCATCGAGGGTCGAACGAAATACCGCGCATGATGGACTGCATTCATTTTTCCTTTCCCCGTGAGGTGAATGATGTCCGCGAGATCCAGGAGTGATGGGAGTGCCTTCGCCACCGCCTGATTCAGGGCGACGGATCCCTGGCTCCCTCCGATGATCAGCACGACGGAACGTCTGCCAGAAAACCCCGTGATCCGCTGACCGGCGGAGACGGAACCTGACGCTATTTCCGCTCGGACGGGGTGACCGGTCACCACCACTTTTCTCTTCACGCCCTCCGGCCAGATCGTCTGTGGGAATCCTGCACATACCACCGTCGCCAACCTAGAAATCAGGCGACTACTCAAGCTTAAGACACTGTCTGATTCGTGATGCACGATCGGAATCTTCTGCAGCCATGCGACCACACACATCGGCACGCTGACGTATCCCCCCTTCGAAAAAATGACTGTGGGTTTCTCTCTCTGCAGAATCTTCCGTGCACAGAGACACGCCCGCACGAATGCGATGGGAAAGAAGAGAGAGGCAAGAGAGAGTGATGATGGAGGGGCACGCAGAACAGAAAAAGTATGTCCTGCACGCTCCAGCATCTGCATTTCATCAGCCCTCTTGGCACACACGAAGACCATGCGAGCAGAAGGGTGGAGGCATCGAATCTGCTCCGCCACCGCCATCGAGGGTACGACGTGCCCCAGACTGCCTCCGCCGACGAACAGGATGGTTGGAGACATGGTGTCAGGTCTGAATGAAGCGCTTCAACGATCCTACGTGCAGCGCACGTGTCCGCCTGCGAATGCTCACATCCTCCTGACCAGAATGCATCGAAATATTCAGCAGGACTCCGACCCCTGCAAGGGTTGTCAGAAGCGACGATCCTCCGTAGCTGATGAAGGGCAAGGTGAGCCCAGTGATCGGGAAGAGAGAGAGGTTCACACAGATGTTGAGGAGTGTCTGGAAGGCGATCCCTGTGGTGATGCCTGTGGCTACGAGAAGACCGAAACGATCAGGTGCGTGGCGCGCAATACGAAACCCGCGATACACGAAAATCCCGTACAGACTGAGCACGATGAGCAAGCGAAGGAACCCGAGTTCCTCGGCCATCGCCGCAAAAATGGTGTCGGACTGGACCTCGGGCAGGTATCCAAATTTCTGGATGGATTTCCCGTAGCCCACCCCAAAGAGCCCACCGCTGCCGATGGCAATGAGGGCCTGATAGACCTGAAAGCCGATTCCATCGCGATACGTTTGGTCGTCTGGGTGGAGAAGAATGTGGAAGAAGACCGTGAAGCGGTTACGAATGTATGCCTGATGCAGAATGATCGGAAGCCCGAGGATTGCCGCCGAAGCACCTCCGAGACACATATGGAAGATATCCCCACCTGCGACGAAGAACATCGTCGAAGCGATCGCCGAAAAAACCAGAAATGAACCGAGGTCTGGTTGGATCGCAACGAGGAACGTCGAGAGACAGAGGAGGACGACGAAGGGCACGAATCCTTCTTGGAATGTGGCGATCGAAGATTCTTTCTTCTGCAGCCACACGGCAAGGTAGAAGATGAGTGTGATCTTCAGGAATTCGGATGGTTGGAGAGAGAAGATCGAAAACTGCAACCAGCTCTTCGCTGTTCCGTACTCATTGCCAATCCCCGGGATGAAGAGGGTGAGGAGGAGAATGAGGTTCCCGATGAAAAGGAGCCGCGCATACCGCTCCCAGAGACGGTACGGGATGACCATCGTCAACCCAAGTGCCAGCAGTGCAAAGAGCATGTGGAGGAAGCTCCTCCAGAGGTAGAACGCATTCGATGGCACCAACCACGTCCCTGCATCGACGAAGCGCTGTGTGAGCTGGTAACTCTGATACACACTCACGCTCGCGATCATGGCGAGACCGAAGAGACTTAAACCCAAAGCAATGCCGAGGAGGAGGAAATCCGCACGCTTGAACATGGGACAAGAGTATAGCGGAAACGATGAGGAGAGAGGTGTGGTACGTTGGGTAGGTGAGGTAGGGTATGCGTATCTCATGCGTATCTTGTCCATTTCCACGGGCTTCTCGTTCGCTGTTTCTCTCGTCCTCGATCTCGCGGCAGGCGTACTGCTCACCTCGAGCATCCCTCTTCTTGGAAATTTCCTCACACTGACGCTCTCGAGGAATACTGGCGTTGCCTTCGGCGTGAGGCTGCCATCCCCATGGCAAGAGTTGATCATCTTCTGCGCGCTGATCGGCGTCACGACCATCGCCATCAGATCGAAGTGCGATCGCATGCAGAAAGATGCGCATGCAGTAGGATTTGGCATCATCATCGGCGGCGCGCTCGCGAATCTCGTCGATCGATTGATCCACGGATACGTCACGGACTTCATCGCCGTCGGGACGTTCCCCATTTTCAATGTCGCTGATGCCTGTATTTCGATCGGAGCAGGAATGCTGATCCTAGAGAATTTGAAGAAGAAGAGTATCCTCTCCGCATGAATAGTCCTCAACGTGCTCCGCGCGCGGTTTCGCCAGTGACGCATGTGACACAGAAGGTGCTTGCGAAGGCAGTTCAAAGCGCTCAGAATCGTGTTCTTTCGTCTCCCCTCGACTCATCCTTGGCGATCCACTATCGCATCACCGGCGGCACACCGCTCCATGGAACGGTTGCCATCAGCGGATCGAAGAATGCGGCGCTGCCTCTGCTCGCAGGTTCGCTCATCTGCAAAGGGAAGACGGTGTTCACCAATGTCCCGCGCCTCCGTGACACCGAGACATTCCTTGCCATTCTCGATTTCCTCGGAGCGAACACGTCGATCGATGGGACGACGGTCACGATCAATACCGACACCGTGACCAACCGGCCGATTCCGCATGAACTCGTCAGCAAGCTTCGCGGATCGATCGTCTTGCTCGGGCCTCTCCTCGCGCGTTTCGGTGAGGTCCAGATGGCCTACCCTGGCGGCTGTGTCCTCGGGAAACGTCCCGTCGCCGCGCACATCGAAGCGTTCAAGGCGATGGGGATAGAAGATTTCTCGACCGATACACAGCTCCACCTGAAGGGAACACTGAAGCCGAGTGACGTTGTCCTCTCAGAATTTTCCGTCACCGCGACGGAGAACATCCTCCTTGCATCCTCACTCCTCGTGGGGAAGACGCGCATCGAACTCGCTGCGGCGGAACCGCATGTACAAGACGTCTGCAGGTTCCTCATCGAACGAGGGATCAGCATCGAGGGAGTTGGTTCCCACTCACTGCTCATCCACGGACAGAAGACACTCCTCCCTGCGAAGGAACATCGCGTCATTTCGGACTACCTCGAAGCGGGAGCATTCCTGATCGCTGGCATTGTGACGAGGGGAAAGGTGACGGTGGAGCAGAGCGATCCTCGTCATCTGACATCATTCATTGGGGCTCTCCGGCGCGCAGGTGCTTGCGTCTCCATCGATCAAGCAACGGGTGACATCACGGCTGATGGTACGACCTCCAAGCTCCTCGCAACGCGCATCCAGACAAACATCTTCCCTGGCTTCCCCACGGATCTCCAGGCCCCCTTCGGCGTTCTCCTCACGCAAGCCGAAGGAGTGAGCCGCATCTTCGAAGTTCTCTTCGAGGGACGCATGGCGTATCTGTACGAACTCGAGAAGATGGGGGCGAAAGTGGAAATTCTGAATTCGCACCAAGCCCTCATCATCGGCCCGACTCCCCTCCAGGGGAAACAGGTTGCGAGCAATGATATCCGCGCCGGAGTTGGTATGGTGATCGCAGGACTCTGCAGCGAAGGCGAAACCGTCGTCACGGATGTCCAGTACATCGAACGTGGCTATGACCGGCTCGAGGAAAAATTGAAAAGGCTGGGAGCGAAGATCAGCAGAGTGGAACATTGAAGGTGTACGGTGGAAAGTAGCATCAAGTGTATCTACTGACCTTCCAGAGGCAATGCTGGAACTTTCTACCCATTCGGGCCTGAGGGTCTCAGGGCCTCGAAAGGCTTTCCACTCTCCACTTTCCACACTATCCTCTGCCGGTATGATTACCTTCTCAGCCAAGAAAGGCGCCGCCTGCTCCGTCTCGACAGGAGTCATTTCTTTCGATGTTTTCCCAGAGAAGCCGATGAAGGATTCGTGGACACTGCTCAGCCACCCAGAAGAAGAGCTGACGGAAAAGAAGGTGATGAGCTGGCCCGGTGAGTACGATGTCTCCGGCATTTCGGTCAAAGGGGTCGGACAGGAAGGTGGTCGTCAGATCAGCTACGTCTGCACGACGGAGAATGTGCGCATCGGCTTCATCGATGGACCGATCTTGGATTGGACGGACACGGACATCCAGCACCTCGGCGAAGTGGATGTGCTCTGCATCGCCGCAGACAATCCGAAGAAAGTGATGACTCTCGTCGAGAATATCGACCCGCGCGTCGTGATCCTCTTCGAGACCGAGAAAGGTGATCTCGCAGGAGTCGCCAAAGTCTGTGGTGCAGCATCGGTGCAGAAAGTATCTGAATTCAAGGTGAAAGCGGGAAGCTTGCCACAGGATTCGAGACAGGTGGTGGTGCTGGGGTAAATCCACCCCGTATAGACGGGAGCACGATGCTTCGTGCGCTTCATATGTTCTTCCTTGCAAATACGTACGGAAAAGCGTACGATATTGATATGACATCCCTTACTGCAACCAAAGCACGTTCAACGCTGTATGAGCTTATTGCCAGCTTGCAAGATGGGCAGGACCCCGTGCTCATCACCGGAAAGCACGGCAATGCCGTGATGATCGCAGAAGAGGATTGGCGATCCATCGAAGAGACGCTCTACCTGATGTCCATTCCAAGTATGCGCGAATCGATTCGATCCGGTATGTGTGAGCCCGTCTCGAAGTGCCGCACGACGATCGACCTATGAGATATCGACTCGTCTACACCAAGCAGGCTCAGAGAGATGCCAAAAAGCTGAAGGGAACACCGCTTGCGGCGAAGGCGAAGAAATTGCTGGCATGGATCGCCGATGATCCTTTTGGCGTTCCACCGCCCTTCGAAAGACTCCTCGGAGATCTGGAAGGAGCGTACTCGCGCCGCATCAACATCCAGCATCGCCTCGTCTATCAGGTGCTACGGAAAGAGAAAATCGTGAAAGTGCTGCGGCTGTGGACACATTACGAATAGGGAAAGGTGACCTGCTATGGAGAGCGACCCCGCACTTGCTGCGGGGGAGTCGAATGGTGGTCTTGGCGGGAATTGAATCCTCCTTCGTCCCACTGCGGCGGGACTACGGAGGACATGCCTGCATAGGCTTTCTGGTGCTCCTGACAGGAATTGAACCTGTATTTGCCCCTTAGGAGAGGGCCGTTCTATCCGTTGAACTACAGGAGCATCGTTCCTAGGGGAGAATACAAGATCCTAGCCGTTCTGTACCGCGAAAGTGGTCTGTTTTGCTATGCTGGTGCCATGCAAAAAACGACGCGCTTCGTCGCACTGCTTCGGGGCATCAATGTCGGCGGCAATAAGAAAGTCCCAATGGCGGACCTGAGGAAGATGCTCGAGAGGATGAAATTCACGAACGTGAAGACGCTGCTTGCGAGCGGCAACGTGCTGTTTGATTCGGAAGAAACGGAGAGGAAGAAATTGAAGAAGATCATCGAAGAACAGCTGGAAGAAACCTTCGGCTTCCCTGTACCGACGCTGATTCGAACTCTTGCGGAGCTTGAGAAGCTCAAAAAATCAGATCTGTTTCAAGGCATTCGCGTCACCCCCGAGACGAGACTCTACGTGACATTTTTGTCAGAAAAATCGACGAGCACGCTGAAGATTCCGTACGTTTCTCCGGACGGCAACTATAAGATTCTTCGTGTCTCGGACACGGAAATTTGCAGCGTGCTCACGGTCACGAAAAATCATGGGTCGATCGATGTGATGAGCATTCTGGAGAGAGAATTTGGTCGTCAGATTACGACGAGGAATTGGAATACTGTTTGGAAGCTTGTGGCATGAATTTGGCTTGCAGAAGGGAAAGATATGTTGTGTACTAAAGTTAATTTATATTGTATAATACTATTCGTGGCTGTTCTATCACAACACCGTTACAAGGAGAGAACTCATGAAGTTTTGTCGCGTGCTGTGCCACCTTCTGGTGGCCGTCCTGTTCCTGTCCAGTACCTGCGTTGCAGCAGACTGGACTCTCGTCCACCCAGAAGGGATGAACGAGAAGATCAAAAAGCAATTGGCTGAGGTTGAGAAACCAAAAGCTGATGCTCTCATGGAGAAGCTCTCGAGCTTCGCTGAAGAAAGCAAGGAGGGAGTCCTTGAAATCCGGAATGGTGCGGTGGCAACCACCGCACTGTCCAAAGAATTCACAGCCGAGTTCGACTGGAGCCATTCGGGTTCCTTTGAAGTTCAGGAGAAGGGGCGAGAAGCTCCGACTCCGTACATGGCCAACATGGAGGTCTTACTTGGGCACGTCGAGCTCAAGAAGGAATGGGCCCATGGCTCAGTTGGAGGGCCACTCCTCAAGGTCACCCTCATGCCAAGCGGCACGGTGGTGATTGCTTCCGTCGACAAAGACGGCAAGGAAGGAGAGACGAAGGTAGCGAAGGGACCCGCTACGAAAAAGGGCGAGTCCCTACACGTCAAGATCGTCGCCAAAAACGGCGATCTGAACGTGACTGTAAGCAAGAAGGGTGAGGACCCCGTTGTTCTCAAGGCCCCCGCTTACAACTTCCCTGAGAAGCCCTTGCTTGGCATTCGCTCACGCGAGCCAGCCGGGCCGACAACCTCCGAGGATGACGGCAAAAAGCCCTTTGGGGCCGTCATCCGTAATGTCAAACTGACAAAGTAGTTTTCCCTGAACAGCCACACTTGGGGCCGCAGTCGTTCTGCGGTCCTTTTTTAAAAAATCGTACAATTGCCATCCCAAAAAACCAATCACAAACAGACAAATCTTCTCGGCAGCTATGGATTCCTCCGATGCACAGAACCAACCGCATCGTACGTGGCACGAGAGACGTCAGCGATAGCAGCTGCCTCGTCCGTGACATCGGTTCCGGTTGTCATCACACAGAGAATGTAGGTCGCAGAGGGATGGTACACAATGCCGCAATCATGTAATTGGTTCTGCCCCTTTGGAACCATACGAACACCGAATTTATGTGCGACACGGACATCTGCCGGAACACCAGCAACGAGGCCATCCCTGAAGGTGCTCGAAGACAGTAGTTCAAGAGCAAGTTGAGACATCGCACCAGAAAGATAGCCTCGATTGTAGAGCACGGCGAACAGGGTGGCGTACGATTGAATGGAAACGTACTGCGTCTCTGGAGCCATGATGGCAGCGACGCCCGTATCGAGAAACGTGTCGTAGACGGTTTGGAGTGGTGAGGCGGCAAGCTTCTGAGTGAGGAGATCCTTCGAGAGATTGTCAGAGTACACGATCATTTTCCTCAGCAATTCCCGAACGGTGTAGGGGGTATTCGGTTGAATGGTTTCCTCTGGACGCTCGAAGTTATTCGTGATGTCTGCGAACGCCCCAGAGAAGGCAAGGGGTTGATCGAGTAAGGCAGGATTTCGATCAGCTTCATGGAGCACCGCGAGCATCAGTGGTACTTTGAGCAGGCTCCCTGGGATAAATTTCTCATACTCTTCGATACCAAATCGTGGACCGCGTGTGAGGTCGCGGAAGTAGACCGACACGTGTGCCACGCTCTTCTTCTTCTGGAGTGCCGTGATCTTCGTGATGAGATCATCGCGCAGTGGTTCATAGGACCATTCGGTAATACTTGAAGCAACGCAACGAAAATTCGGATTGATCAGGCTATACATCGTATGGCAAGGCGTGAAGAATCGCTCCACTCTCTGTGTGATCAAGAGGAAGAGGCCCCCAAGGACAAACATAGAAATGTACATGCCCACCTGCCCCCTCCGAAGAATCTCACGGTATCTCTCCATGGAGACAGTATGCCTCATGAGAGAGGCAATGGAAAAATGTGCATGCTCTCAAGATGGAACTTACTTGACATTCTTTGTCTGTAATCTACTACAATACATTGTTATGCCCCAAGATTCACACTCGTCTCCGTCTCTTGCTGCATCGTGGCCTTCTTCGTCTTTCTCTTTACGAGAAGCCCCACCTGCTCTGTGAGTGACGGCAGCCATTCATCCATGCCCGCCGTTTTCTTCAGTTCACTCTCCGCGATGCGGAGTGTCGCTCCACTGATGCGCCACTGCGAGTGCACCTGCACCAACTGCATGATCTCTGCGGCGGTGACACGAGTGGCCAAATTCAGAACGAGATCGCGCTTCGTCCCCGAGACGGTGTCCATTTTGATGCGCATCACTCCGGCTCGGCGACAGGCCATCTTCAGGCGAATCACAGAAAGAAGATGGAGTGCTTGCTTCGGCAGCGGCCCGTATTCTCCCCTCAGGTCTCCCTCGAATTCTGCGAGCATCGCTTCGTCCTCGCTCCCAGCCAATTTCTGGTAGACGTTGATCTTCTCCTGTTCGTCTGGAATGTAGTAGCTCGGGAGAAGCGCTTCGAAGGGGAGGATGATTTCGATCGCTCCGCCTGTATCCTCTTCTTCAGTCCTCCCTCCAGCCTTCAGCTCTTCAACAGCGTTCTTCAGCATGCGCAGGTAGTGACTGACGCCGACCGTCTGCATATTGCCCGACTGCGATGCGCCGAGGATCTCCCCGGCTCCGCGGATCTCGAGGTCGCGCATCGCGATCTGGAATCCTGAACCAAGTTCGCTCGCCTCGACGATGGCGCGGAGACGCTTCTTCGCATCGTCCTTCAGCCGCTGCGAATGGTAGAGGAAGTACGAGTACGCCTGCACCGTGCCACGACCCACGCGCCCACGCAGCTGATACAACTGCGAGAGACCAAATTTCTCAGCTTCATTGACGATGAGCGTGTTCGCCCTCGGGAGATCGATCCCGTTCTCGATGATTGTTGAACTCACGAGCACATGGAACTTCCCCTCTTTGAAATCGAGAATCCTCTCCTCGAGAAGCTCGGGCTTCAGTTGCCCGTGGGTCACGACGAAGGTCGCCTGCGGCACGAGAGCGCGGAGCTTCATGGCGAACGCATCGATCGTCTCCACGCGATTGTGGAGGAAGTACACCTGGCCTCCTCGTCCCACTTCCTTCAAAATCGCCTCACGCACGAGTGCATCGGAGTACTTGCGCACCTCGGTGATGATGGGGAGACGCCCTGGAGGAGGCGTGGTGATCGTCGTAATGTCGCGGAGTTTATGGAGCCCCATGTTGAGTGTTCTCGGGATCGGTGTCGCCGTCATCGTGAGAATGTCGACCGATGCACGTAGTGACTTCAGCTTCTCTTTCTGCTTCACGCCGAACCGCTGCTCCTCATCGATGATGACGAGGCCAAGATTGTGGAACTCGATGTCGTCCTGCAGGATACGATGTGTGCCAACGAGAATATCGATCGTGCCCTCCTTCAGTTTCTGGAGTGTCTCCGCCTGCTCCTTTGGACTGCGAAATCGCGAGAGCATGTCGATACGAATATCGAAACCCTCCGTGCGTTTGATGAGACTCTGGTAGTGCTGGTCGGTCAGAATGGTAATCGGGGAGAGGAAGGCCACCTGTTTTCCTCCTTGGACAGCCTTGAATGCAGCACGCATCGCGACCTCCGTCTTCCCGAAGCCGACATCACCACACACGAGTCGATCCATGGGGTGGCCACTCTCCATGTCATGCTTGATGTCTTCGATCGCCTTGATCTGCCCCGGCGTTTCCGTGTAGGGAAAGGCATCATCGAACCTGCGCTGGACCTCGCTATCTTCGGGGTACTGGAAGCCCTTCGCCTTCGCACGCTTCGCGTAGATCTGGAGAAGTTCCTTCGCTGTCTTCTGGGTTTCCTCGGTCACTCTCTTGGTGATCTTCTTCCACTCGAGAGAGCCTAGTCGCGTGAGGGTCGGCTCCGAACCCTCTTCGTAGACGAACTTACTCAGTTTGTCCGCCTGATCCACAGGCACGAATAATTTATCGTTCTCCGCATACGTAATCTCGAGGTACTCGCGCTCCACCGCATCGACGATCTTGCTCGTCATCCCCTCGAACCGCCCAATGCCGTGCTCCATGTGGACGACGAAATCTCCCACCTGCAAGGACGTGATGAAGTCGAGGGCAAGACGCTGCACGGAGCGTTGCTTCGCCTCTCTCTTCAAGGAGAAGATCTCGCGATCTGTGATGAGCGCACACTTGAGATCAGGATTTTGTAGCGAGTGTGGCAGAAGCGCATCAGGTTCGGCAGGGACGATCGTGATACACCCCGTCCGGCGCTCGGGAGCGTCGACGAAGGAGATGTGCTCCTCGGTGAGTGCGCCTTTCAGATCATCAGTACGCTTACTGACGAGGATCAATGTCCAACCTTGCTGCAACTTATCGCGCACATCATTGATGAAGTCAGGGAGGGTGTAGAACTTTAAGACGGAGAGGTACCTCAGGTGTACATGACCTGTTTCGGACTCAGGGAAACTCGTGAGTGCGATGTACGCTGCTCCCGTCTCTGCAGCGAAATCATCCTGTTCATCGGAGATCAGGATCGAATGCTGTGGTAGTTGACGTGCGAGCATTTCGGTCTTGCCCCAGACGAGGGGAGGGATCTCCAACTTCTTGATCTCTTCCACCTCTCCCGTAGAAGCATCGATACGCTCAATCCGTTCGACATTCCCAAAGGAAAAGAGAACTCGGACCGGACCTTTCTCACCGACGGGGTAGATGTCGAGCGTATCGCCCGTGCGCCTGTACTCCCCAGCAGCTAAATGGAGATCGGCTGAATGTTCATATCCAATGGAAATCAGTGTGGAGAAGAACTCTGTGAAATGGACTTCCTCACTTGGGATGAGTACGAGCATGTTCTCCTTTAGTTCACTGAAAGATGGAAGGGGATGATCCCAGACGCTCCGCTCAAGAATGGCCACCCCGTCACCCCGCATTAAACGAACGAGAGAGGCGACGTCGTCAGAGGAGGGTTCGTCCGGAGAAAAGCGTACGATGAAGGCCGGTTGCTCGAAGAAGCGCAACCAGTGGAGCAATCCCTCTGAGCGCTCGTCATTCTCTGTCACGAGAACGGCTGGCTTTCCCTGCGACCGAAGAAGATGACTGATAATCATCGCCTTTGCGGTCTCATTACTGAGGCCAGACACCGTCAACGCACCCGTGCTCCTAAGGAGTGTGCGGAGTTCGTCATGTGTTTCCTCACCGATACAGAGAGCAGGGAGCATGGAACATGGGGCTATTCCTCAGACATTCTTAGCGGCATGATGAGATGGAGAAAATTCTCCTGTCCATCCAGTCGGAAGACGGCTGGATGCATCTTATCGGACAGTTCGATGGACACTTTTTCGCTGGAGAGACGTGAGAGGAAATCGATGAGATACGTCGAACTAATGGCGATCTTATTCTCAATTCCAACAACATCAATAGGGATGAGTGATTCGTCACGACCGAGTTGCGTCTGCTTCGTCTGGAGACGCAGGCCGGCTTTCGTCACCTCGAAGGTAATATTATTATTGAGTTCCTTCGCGAAATAGTGCATCCGTTTCACGGCACTGAGGAGCTCCTTCACACCGATCGTCGCTGTCGTATGCTTCTCTTTTGGGAGCACTTGCACGTAATCGGGGAATTTCCCATCGATGAGACGGCTCATGAGCCGCGTTGGACCAAGGTGCACCTCGATCTGCTGGCTACTCAGAGAGATCTCCACCTGGTCCTCTCCACTCCCTTGTTTCTTCTTCGGCTTCTCGTCCGTACTCTGGCCATCTTCCTTGGGTGATTTCTGAAGGAGGATGACGGATTTCAACTCCTCGAGAAACCGTGCTGGGATGATGCAGGAGACCTCTCCGCTCCCTCCCCCCCCATCAATTCTATACTCCGATAGACGGTAACTATCCGTCCCTACAAGGATGAGTTTTCCCTTCTCCAACCGAACGAAGACACCAGAAATGACGGGGCGTGAACTCGTCTTTGCACAGGCGAAGGTGACGAGGTTAAGCGCATGGAGGAGTGGTGTGGTTTGGAGGGAAAACGTCGTTTCCTTCTGAATACTCGTGATGGTAGGAAACCCACTCGCCGCCTCACCGGAGATCACCGCTCGTGCTCGTTTTGAATGTAATTTCAATTGTGTTCCTTCAGATGTTTCTACCACCACCTCCTCATCTTGATTGTACTGCATAAAGTTGAGAATTGCTTTTGCTGGGATGGTGATAGAACCTTCATTCTCAATAGAAACTTCAAAACTTGTGACAATAGAGACTTCTAAATTTGTTGCACTAAGTGTGCAACGCTTCCCCTCAGTATGGAGGAGAATATTTTGGAGAATGGGGAGGACTTGATCAGAACCAATGGCACGGCTGACGAGTTGTAATCCTGATAGTAAATCCTGTGTTCTACATGAAAACTTCATAGGTTGCTTATTGAAGAGGAGTTTCTTTTTTTTATCAAGGTGAAACACATCTCTCTCAAGAGACACATCTTCTCCACATACCTTCCCTCTGTATGATTTTTTATTTTTTTATTTCTCTCTCCTTCGTCATCTTCGTAACCCCTTCTAGGGAAGAGAGATGGAGGATGTAATCCTGTGGAGAACGTCTCTTGAGTACAGTGTGTACTCTCTTTGTTCTCCAGAGAGAGTAAAGGGGGAGGGCTTTTTCTGGAGAAGTTTTGTGTGTGGATGGAATGTGGAAAAGTTGTGGAAAGAGAACCGAGCGGTGGCGTAGGGAGCCTGTGGCATGCTCTGCTTATTTTTAAGCCAAGAATGCGTGGAGAGTGTGGAGAGTGTGGGTGGAGTCTATGGATGGACTCTCCACATAATTCCACAAGGAAACTTCTTCTTCTCTCCTCGTACGGTGTCTCAGTTTTTTGCGTTCCTCTTCGTGTTTGGTCGGATGAGCCCTCCCTTCACGAATGAGTGGTCTGGCACGTCCACTGTAACGAGTTCGGCGGAACGGATGAAGGACCCCACACCGATCTTGATGCCAGGAGACAGAGAGGTGTGGATGCCCGTGCGACAATGCTCCCCGAGCATCGCCCCGAGTTTTATACGGTGTGTGGAGAGGGGGACTCCATCGATGACTGAAGAGATCGGCTGTTCGTCGAGTCGCAGGTTCCCCGTCACCGTTCCACCCCCAAGCGACACGCCGCTCCCGAGGATCGAATCCCCGACGTAACTCATGTGCGTCTCTACATTCTCCGCGAGGATGGAACGTGCAACTTCGGTGCCATATCCGATCACGCAGTGTCGACCCACAGAACTTCCGCGCACGAGTGCATTATTCGCGACGATCGTCCCTTCGCCGATGAAGCAGGGACCAAGAATGGTTGCATGCGCGAGCACCCGCACGGCTCCTTCGATGACCACAGCTCCCTCGATGACGGCGCTGGGGTGGATGGAGGCTGTTGCATGGATCTTCGGTTCCACCACAGGTGGGACGATGGAGCTGAGGAGATCGAGCAGGTGCCAGGGGTACTTCACGGGGTACCATGGACCCGTGTAGGGCACGGCCTCGTACGTGTATTTTTTGAAGAGCAAATCCAGCGCTACTTCATAGCCGTCATCTTTCGTGTGCAGCGTGTCCTTCAATGCTTTCAGCAGGACGGAGGCATCCGTGTGCACATGTGCCACGATGTTGATGAGCGAACTGGGCTCGCTGCCCTCCTTCGGTTTCTCGACGATACCAGTGATGCGCTTCCCCTTCACGAAGAGGTAGCCGCCCGGGAAATAGTGTTTCACCTTGCGCGCAAGGATCAAGCCTCCCTCTTTCTTCGTGGCGCCCTTCGTTCGCAGTTCCCTCAGTGCGCTCTCATCGATGACATCATTGGCGCTGACGATCAGTACAGATTCCTTTTTGCAGCGCGGCAAGGCCGAGAGCAACGCTCCGCGCATGCCAAGTGAGAGATCTCTCTGCTGGATGACGGTCATCTTCGGATACAGTTTCTTCGCCGCCTTCACATTGTGCGCTCCGCCGACGAGGAGAATCTCCTTAAGCCCCGCACCCTTCAGCTTCGCGATCTGCCGCTCGAGGAGACTTGTTCCCCAGAAGGGGAAGAGGCTCTTCTCGCTCAGTGGCCAGAAACGTGTCGATCTGCCTGCGAAGATGAGGATGGCGATCATGAAGGTAGCTTAAAGCGTAAAGCGTAAAGCTCAAAGCTTCTTCACCACACCACCTCGATCGTTCCTTCCCTGTCCGTTCTCCTCACCTCTGCTCCGAGTTTCCGAAGTCGATCGATCACTTCCTGTCTTGGATGACCGTAGGAATTATTTGCGCCCACGGAAATGATGGCGAGCTTCGGCGAGACAGCGAGCAGAAAACCCGTAGAACTTGATGTGCGGCTCCCGTGGTGCGGGACTTTGAGGACATCCGCTTTCACATCGGCATGGGCGCGGACGAGCGTCTCCTCGACGGGTCGCTCCTCATCGCCGGTGAAGAGTGCGCGGTGGTTCTGAAAAGAGAGCATCGCGACGATCGATGTATCGTTATCGCTCCTGGGGAATTTTTTCGGCATGGTGGCCGGTGGCCAGAGGATCTCGAGACGGGCGCCATCACCAAGATCGATGCTCTTTCCGGCTGAGACAACGAGCAGAGGAATATTTTTCTCTCTCGCAAGAGCGAGCATCTCTTGGTAACGCGGGAGGGGATTTTCGACGCCTGTGAAGGCGATCATGCCGACGGAGTAGCGCTTCAAGATTTCAGGAAAGCTGAGAAGGTGATCCAGATTCGGATGTGAAACAATCAGGAGATCGATGTGACGGCTGAAGAACGGCAGAAATCTGCCGAGACTCTCGAGGGTCGACCAGTCAGGACCGCCGTCGATCACGACGATCTTGCCCGTCGGGGTGGTGATGAGGGCACTGTCTCCCTGCCCGACGTCGAGGAAGCGCAGGTGCAGATGCCCATCTGCACGGAGGTGCCATTCGCGTCCTCCGAGGCCGAAGACAATGCACATTGCAGCAACAAGAAAGGCCACGTGAGAGAAGTAGCGGTGCATGGAGGAGGCCTAGCCTACCACCTTTCTCTTGCGCTGCGTGCGCCTACCGGCGATCAAACCGGAGACCGCTGTGATGCCGAGGAGGCCGATTCCTGACTGTGGCAAGGTGATGACCTTCTGGATGCCGCCTGACTCATGACCTTCTGCGTCCCTGGCAACCACCTTGACCCCGAAGATTCCAGGGAGGACATGGCTGTACTGCACACTGGTTTGGTTCATCGCGACGACTGCATTCTTCTCGAACGTCTCTCCATTGCCTGACACAGAGAGCACGTAGGAGTTGAGCGTGTGACGCGAGTCAGCACTTGCCCCCCACATGGCAATCACATTGTACGTCCCGTCCTTCCTCCGCATGACTTTGAGTGCGAGGTCCACGGCATCCTCCGGAGGATTCACGTTCTCCTCGGGGGCTGGGTTTTGCGCGTAAGGAATAGCTGCTTGCTCCTCGGGAGGAGGATTCTCTGCCGGTGGCGGGGCATCCTGGTGGCCAAAGGCCATCCAGTGGAGGGGAGACTCGAGTTTCTCGAGCTTGACGTCATCTTCGGCGGGCACGGGTTGTAGGAGCACGAAGAGATACTCTTTCGTCGCATCTTGATGCTGTGTGTGGAGGAGGAGGGCGTCACCTCTCATCTCAACGGAATCAATCCCGAGCGCCGCTCCGCTCAGGTCCGTGATGGCGAAGAATTCAGGCGTGAAGGGAACCGTTTTCGAGAGCTGTTTGCTGAAGAGGACGAGCACACCTGTCTCGGAGTCTGCATGCACCTCGACGATCGTGATCGGCGTTGGAGGAGGAGTATCCGCAGGATGTTCCTCTGGTGGGGGGGCATCGGCTGGCACATCGACAGAGGATTCCGCTTCAAATCCTCCACTCTCTATACCGTCCTTATTGACGCCAAGGATCGCAACGAAGATCTTGGACGACTTCAGGGGGAGTGCCTTGAAGTCGAACGTCGTCTCGTCTCCCTGCGTTCGGTCAAAATCATCGTAGTTCCCATCATGATCCAAGATCGACTCATGGCTGAAGTACACCCTGTAGAATTCGATGCCAGGGTCGCTCTGTGCCGCGTCCCACGAAACGTGCAAAATTCCGTTCTCTAGGTGGGTTTCGACGTGTGTAATATTCGACGGTGCGGCGAGCGCGCTACCGAGAGGGATACAGAGTAGACCGAGGGCGATGGTGGCTCTTTGTATGAATGTCATCGGGACATTGTACCACTTCCTGTCTTCACTGGCAAGTGTTTTTCCCTGGCGATCTTCGTACGGTAGGGCATCAGAGAGCTCTTGAAGCGTTCCGGCTCATGGGCGGGGAGACGTTCGATCTTAGCAGGCGCGAGATCTGCTTCCGTGATGCCTGGAGGGAGCTTCTGGTCGTACCCAAGCAGGATCACCTCTGGCGGATGCTCTCGCACGGGGCGCAGGAAGTCTATCGGGTCGCCGAGGAGGATGGTCGCTTCCGTGAAGCGCTTTCGGAGTGCACGCAGACGCACTGCATCCGATTCGGTCGGGGGACGCCCCTTGATGCGCACAACATTGCTCGCTCTCGCAACGATCACCGTGACATGTCCTCGTTCCAATGCACGTCGTAGAACGAATTCATGACCGGGGTGGAGGCGGTCGAAGGTGCCAAACACCATCACCTCTGTTCGTGCCGCCGACGATGGCTGCTGTTCGTTCACCGATGAAGCGTAGAGCCCAACGCTCAAAGCGGGAAGCTCCTTTTACTTTTTACTTCGACTGCAAATCAACCGCGTACAGTTTCTTCTCATCGAGAACGTACAACCTCGTGTCATCGCTATCCACGAAGAGATCCTTCAGAGTTCCGACCTGGTCGGAGTCGAGGATGTACTGCTTCAGGTAGAGGGAATCCCCCAGCTCTCCATCCCCCGTCGTCACGACGATGCGCTTCTTCTCGGGATCGAGGAAGTAGAAATTTCCCGTTGATGATGACTTGAGAATCTTCGTCACGCCATCGAGGGCCTTCGGTGGCAGATTGCGGATCGTGAAGGTCTGCTTCTCTCCGCGCAGGAGTTTCGTGACTTCACGATGGCCAGGCGCACTCGGGGAGGAGACATCTCTCAGCACGTACACAGGTCCGACGATCGTCATGTCGAGTGCCCCCGACAGGTCTCCATTGACGTTGTATTCCGCTGGTGGACCGTACTTGCTTGCCAGTCGCTCGTACTTATAGATCTGCTTTCGCTCCGGAGAGAGGACGTAGAGGTAGCGAAGATACGCCTTGATGTCCGATCCTGTGACCCAGCCAGCGGGATCCTCCGTCTTCATCGGTGTCGGTTGTCCATTGATGATCTCGATGACGCTATTACCTGTCGTGAGGAACACCTTGCTCTGGAATCGGGGGAACCAGGTGGCATCGAGCATCAACTCATCCGATCCAAGTGTCGTGGGGTCCTCTACAGCATTGAGTGAGACGCGGAAGAGATTCTGTCGGTCGAACACGAGGAACTCTCCACTGGGGAGGCCGATGAATCCCTGTGCGACGACATCGGGCTTCTTGGCTCCCACGTTCGCCATCACCCGCGGCGGTACGATGCGAAAGATGCGATTCATCTCCTCGCGCTTGGACTTGATGCGCTCCAGCAGTTCCAGTGCGTCACTACGGAAGAGTCCCGTTTCACTCGTCATCACCTGCCTCGCACGATCATCCGCTCTCTGGAGGATCGCGTTCGCGCTGTCGGTGTCCCCTGCGAGCTGACGATTCTCCGCTGTGGAAATATCTGCATTGATCTGTTTCACGAGCAGCGCCAGCTCTCCTCGCGTTTGGCTCTTCTGATTCACGAGGCTCAGTTGGATGACCATCCAGATCACGAGGAAGAGCCCTGCGCATCCAGCGAGTAAGAGCAGATGTGCCCTGCGCTTTCGGTCAGGATCGTAGAGATCCTGGAGGAAGGAGCGCACGGAAGCACAGAGGGAGTCTGCAAGATTCTTGAGGGGACGGCTCACCTCTCCCATGCGAGCTCTCTTCAGGGCACCTCCCCACTCGATCTTCTCTGCGAATGCCCCAAGGAAGGACAGGAGAGATCTCCTCGATGTTCTCGGGTGGCTACGGAGCATCCTCGGTGCAAGGGGAGGGCGTTTCTGCGCAGGAGCATCCGTGTTCTTCTCGGGGAGAGCGAGCACGGAGATGTGGAGGATGCAGGCGGTTTCCTTCTCTGCGTTCAGTGCAGAGAGGATAGTCTGGACGACAGTTTCTCCACTGTGCATCACCATCTTCGTCATCTGTGCCGGCGTGATGGTTCGAAGCAGTCTCTGGGAGGACATCATGAAGTGGTCGCGTGTTTGCATCGGCCCACTCACAATCTGCATAAACGCTGCTGGAGCCTTGCCTCGCGCTGCGTGCTCCGTGACCTGGAGCGCTGTTCCATCACGGATGATGTACGCCTCGGCGCGGCCGACAGTGGAGAGGTGCAGGGTACCTCCCTCCTGCTCGAGGAGGCCGACGATGGCGTGGACATCTTGCACGGCCTCGGACAGCAGGAATCCCTTCAGGAGACCGTTCAATTCTTTCAGTGCACTCTCAAGTCTCTCGTAGCCACTGCCTTCTCCCTCGAGCACCGCGTGGGTGAGGACGATGGAAAACTCACGACGAAGATTCTCGCCTCCTTCATGACTCCCTTCGCACTGGAGCAGGAAGAACGCTCGCTCCTTCCCCTCGGTTCCGAGAAGAGCAGGGACGAGAATCACCCCGTGAGGTGCCTTGGTTTGTCCTAGAGAAACCGCAAGCTTCATACAGGAGAGAAGGCTACACGCATCATCCACGTGCTGCAAGATTTCTCCTCTTCTCAGAAGAGGATGGGAGGTGTGGGATCACATCATTCTTTGGTGGAGCAGCATTTTGGATGCCTCGTTCCGGTCCTCACCCCTGCCTGCCGGCAGGCAGGGGTGAGGACCGTCAAGGCTCTCAGCAGAGAACAGTAGAAGCATTGCTCATGTCTGCAGCTTCTGTGTACTCCACCAAAGAACCATGAATTTCTTTAGTGAGTTCTCCATTACCTCTCCAACTTTCGTCATATTTTTAATGTAATAATTCATTGATTATAAGCCAAAAAAAGGTTATCATGACAAAATAATCCTTGCTTCTCTGTCTGAAGGCGAGTACGATGAAGGCCGAGGTTCAACCTCATTCTATTCTTACACAAAGATCATGAAATCAGTTCACGAATGGGTCAAGAAGGTCATGGCAAGCCCCCTGGCGTCGCCACCGATTCTCCCAAAAACATCTCCCGCTCCTGAGAGCGCTCCTTCGAGGAGCGAGCAGAAACCTCGCCAGGAATTCCGCCCAGCACCCACGGGAGCATCTGCTCGACCCCAACGGCCTCAACAGCCTTTCCGCACGGGCAGCGTCAAGATCATGCCAAAGCAACAGGTCGTGCCCCTGTCACAGGGGAAGTCCCTCCGTATCTATCCACTGGGTGGATTCGAAGAGGTCGGCCGCAACTGTCTCGTTGTCGATGTCGACTCAGATCTCTTCATCATCGATCTCGGGTTGCAATTTCCTGAGGAGGACATGCCGGGGATCGATTACCTCATCCCCGATACATCGGCGCTGCGTGGGAGAGAACACTGCATCAAGGCGGTGATCTTCACCCATGGACACCTCGACCACATCGGTGCGGTGCAACACCTTCTCCCGGTGCTCCACTTTCCTCCCTGCTACGGCACGAAGCTCACCATGGCCTTCGTGAAGAAGCGTCTCGATGAGGAGAAGCTGACCTCCAGAGCGAATCTCCATACCGCTGAGTTTGGTGCGAAGATCCAGATTGGGAGCACGACCATCGAGTTCCTCCGCGTGACCCATAGCATTCCCGATTCCGCCGCTGTCGCTCTCCACACTCCGTACGGAACAGTGGTCCACACCGGTGACTTCAAGTTCGATCTCACTCCGATGAACGAACCTCCTGCTGACTTCCAGCGTCTTGCGGAGCTCGGAGACAAAGGGGTGCTTGCCATCATCGCCGATTCCACGAATGCGACCAAGCCCGGCAATGCGCTGTCGGAGAAAGCGATCTCGGGGACACTGTTCAACTTGATGCGTGATGCAAAAGGGAGACTGATCGTGTCCACATTCAGTTCACTCCTCAACCGTCTCGCTCAGGTCATCGAACATGCGAAGACGCTCAATCGCAAGGTGTACGTCTCGGGGCGTTCCATGGAGGAGAATATCGAGATCGCCGTGAACCTCGGCTACATTCAGGTTCCACGGGGCATGATCCGAAAAGTGGGTCCGGGGATGGAGAAAATCCCCGATCGCGAGGTCGTGATCCTCACCACCGGTTCGCAGGGTGAAGAGCGTGCGAGTCTCGCACGCATGGGCCTTGGCACGCACCAACACGTCCGTGTGAAGAAGGGCGATACGGTGATCCTGAGCAGCAACCCTATTCTCGGGAACGAACGTGCGGTGGCGAAGGTCGTCAACAACCTAAACTTGCTCGGTGCACATGTGCTCACCAATCAAGAGCTTGCGCTCCATACCACGGGGCATGGTTACCAGAACGACATCCTCCTCATGCACCGCTTAGTCAGGGCGAAACATGTCATCCCCGAACATGGTGAACCCTACA
This sequence comes from Candidatus Peribacteria bacterium, assembly GCA_023245775.1. GTDB lineage: Bacteria > Patescibacteriota > Gracilibacteria > Peribacterales > Peribacteraceae > SICN01. The sequence continues at coordinate 25,300 of JAHFJR010000006.1, forward strand.
TGCGCGCTGCGCACGGTGACCTCGCTCGCAGTATCGGCTATCCAGACAATCAGATTCACCTCCTCACGAATGGCGAGATTCTCGAGTTCGATCCTCAGGGCAATGCACGCAGGTCGAAGACGAAGTTCCCCGCCAACGATATCATCATCGATGGTCGCTCGAGCGGTGCGGAAGGTCAGCGTATTCTCGATGATCGTAAGATCATGAACAATGCGGGTATCTTCGTTGCGATCCTGAAGGTCTATGCCGAATCCATGCGCCTCGTCTCCGATCCACTCATCCTCTCGCGTGGGTTCATCTATGGTACAGAGCAGAATGTGATCAATAAGGAGGCAACGGCTGCCATTCGCAAGGCCTATGAGGAAGCCCTCCTGCGTGACAAATCGATCGCCGCTCTCAAGCGCGAAGTCACTGGTGCCCTCTTCCGCTTCTTCCGTCATAAGCTGGAGCGCGAACCAATGGTCATGCCGATCATTATTGAGGTCTAGGTGCTGTTCACATACTTTTAGACTCCAATTCTTCGTCAACGCAGGTCGAACCTGCCTACCGGTAGGCAGGCACCTGCTCCGTTTGATTCTAGAAATACTTCCACCACAGGAGCACCCGTTCGGAGTGCGGAGACGCATGAAATTGAATCTGAGAGCCAAGGTATATGTGAACACTACCTAACTTTGTCATCATCATACAAACGATGGACACAGGGCGGGCTCATTGAGTTGTATGGCGAACAAAGAAAAAGCGGTCCGTCGAGGGCCGCTTTTTTCGAAATAACTCTTTTAGTTTGACGAAGATGACGACATCGAGGAACTCGTGGAGCTCATGCTGGAGCTGGACGATGACATCATACTGTCCGTCTTGAAGGAGGCTGGACGCGTGAACCCGTGACGCGTGCGTGCACGGTAGGCCCACGTGCCGCTGTCGAGTTGTCTGCGGCTCATGTGTCGGACCATCATTCCGTTGTCGTCGCTGTGGTAGTTCCCTGAGGCCAGAGGGTTCATGCGGTGCATCGTTCTTGCGAATGCTGTGGGGACCGTGGTGGCGACCGTAGCGGCGACGATCGATGCGGCGAAGAATTTCTTCATGAGAAAAGGTGGGGAAATGTGTCTTCGATTCTATCGTGACCGTTTCCCTGTTACAAGGACATGACCATTCTTCCTAGGGACACTCAGGAGAAAATTCTCTGCACATTTCCCACCACTTCCCATCCCTCGAAGGGTGTCCATGCGCATTTCCCGTGCATCTCCGTTCCTTTCAGCGTCCATTCTTTGTTCGGGTCGATCAGCATCAAACGTGCAGGAGCATCTTTTTTCATTCCCTCCTGGTGCAGAGAGAAGATGCTGTTTGGATTCGTGAAGCAGAGACGGAGGATGTCGGAATAACTCAGTGGAAAGTGGACGGGGGAAAGTGGAAGGTGGGGGTGTGGCCAGTGGCCCGAGGCAACCGAGAGTAGCAGTGGCAGCATCGTCTCGATGCCAGGGACGCCGCTTGGCGCAGAGAGCGGATCACCTGCCCTCTTCTCCTCGAGCGTATGCGGAGCGTGATCGGTCGCGATACAGTCAACCGTGCGATCGGCGATTCCTCCCCAGAGCGCGCTCTGATGTTCGGCAGACCGCAGAGGCGGGTTCATTTTCCCGAGTGTGCCGAGTAATGGATAGTCATCGGTGGTCAGGAAGAGGTGATGCGGAGCTACTTCGCACGTCACGGGAAGTTCTTCTGCTTTCGCTCTCCGTACGAGTTCTATTCCCTGCTGTGTCGACAGATGCGCAATGTGGAATGGTGTCTTGTATTTCCGTACAAGCCCGATGGCATACTCGATGGCTTTCGCTTCGGATTCTGGTGGTCGCATGTTCGAGTGAGCGGAGACATCACCTTCCACTTTCCCTGCCTGTCCGGCAGGCAGGCACCTTCCACCTTCCACTGCATTCACCTCTGCATCTTCGCAGTGTGCGACGAGCGGGATCTGTAGCTGCGCGCAGGTCTTGAACACTTCTTCCACGATCCCCGACTCCACTTTCTGATCTCCCGTCGAATGGTCGAGGTAGAGTTTCACGCCACAGCAGTGATGCTTCAGCCGCTTGAGTTCGTATGCATCACCCGTCCACAATTCTTTTAGAGTGAGCAGATGAGCAGCCTCGGTGACACCGAAGAAGAATTTCATCCGCATGCCGGTGAGCCTCTCAGCACGTCGAACTTTGTCAGCCAATGCAGCGATGGTCACCGTCGGCGGGATCGTATTTGGCATCTCGCACACCATGCCTACTCCTCCGGCGAGTCCGGAGGCTGCCTCTGTCTCCATCGTTGCCTTGTACTCCATCCCAGGCTCACGGAAGTGCACGTGGCAATCGATGAGGAGAGGAAAGAGTAGAAGATGCTTGGCATCGAGAACGTCACCGTTTCTGATGTCTGATTTCCTCCCTTCGCCAAGGCTACGTTGGGTGGACTGGTCTCTGGTTGGTGCTGCGATCGATAGAATGTTTCCCTTCTCGATCAAGACATCGACTTCTCTCCTGTCGTCTGCTTCGACCAATGCGCCGGAGCGGATGAGGAGGGATGTCATGGGGTTCTTCTTTCCATTATGCTTTTCCAAGGAGCATCGCAAGGAGCGCCATGCGGATCGGCACACCGTTGCCGGCTTGGCGGAAGTAGGCGGCATTCGGGAGGAGGTCGACGTCTGGCGCGATCTCTCCGACGCGTGGGAGAGGATGCATCACGAGAACGTTTCTGCCTCGTACCATCTCCCCCGTGAGAATGTACTGGAGCTTCAGTCGTTCATACTCGTTCCTATCTGCAAACCGCTCCTGCTGGACGCGTGTGACGTACATGACATCGGCACGAAGGCCGGCTGCTAGGTCTTTGGTCTCTACGAACGGGATACTCTTCTCTCGTAGGAAGCTCGTCACTTTCTCAGGCATCGTGAGTTCGGTCGGAGAGACGAGGATGAGACGGATGTTCTTGTAGAGTCCAAGGAGATAACTGAGCGAGTGGACCGTACGACCGTACCGCAGGTCGCCGACCATGGCGATGCATAGATCGTCGATCTTTCCGCACTCTTTCTGAATCGTGAAGAGATCGAGGAGTGCTTGCGTTGGGTGCTGGCCTGGCCCGTCACCCGCATTGATGAAGGGGACCCCGCATGCACGTGCGGCGATCTCGGCACTGCCCTGTTCAGGATGACGCATCGCGACAATGTCTGCATACTGGCTGATCATCCGCATGGTGTCCTCGAGCGTTTCTCCTTTGTACATCGAGCTGAACTGGATACCTTCTGCAGTGATGATGTTCCCTCCGAGGCGCTGCATGGCTGTCTCGAAACTCAGACGCGTTCTGGTGGATGGTTCATAGAAGAGCGACGCGAGGATCTTCCCCTTCAGGAGTTCACTCCCCCCCTTCGTGAGGACGTTCTCCATGCTGGAGGCAACGCGAAGAATCTCTTCCGTATCAGCTCTCTGCAGCTGCTTGGTGGAGAGGAGGTGTTGGAAGGGAAGGGGCATGTGTCGGGCCACACTCTACCTCCCGTTCAACGATGGGGAAAGTCCTCTCCTAGACCCTTGACATTTCCGTACGAATTCGAACAATGGATCACACTTCTCACTCCTCATATGAACGAAAATGTTCCTTCTCCAAAGCAGGCAGCGGCGAATAATGCCTACAATAGGAAGGGGTTTACAGAAGCTGAATTAAGGGACAATACAAAACGATTCTTGAAAGGATTGTCCTTGTTCGTGCTAGCAGGAATAGTGGCGTGTTTCTGCCCAGAGGAATCTTCTCGGAAGTCACAACAGAAAAGTGAAATCAGGCAACCGGCTACTCGTTCATCAGAAGATAGCCAGTCATCTGAAAGCATCACAGACGATACAGATGATCAGATGCCGGCCCCCAATGTTTCTGTAGGAGCGACAGGGGGAAGCCAGCAGGCCTCCACGGAATTGATCGGAGAGAAGCAGGCAACGGTCCAACAGCAACCTCTTGAGAGTGAGTAAGTGTTCTCATCTACCTCTCCGCGCGTCTGACCAGTATCCTCCTCTCGATGAGTTCGAATCGTATTGCGGTGTCCACTCTCTGGCAGATTGCGAGCCAAATCACGATGGCCCTTCTCAGTGCCATCTCCGTGAAGTTCATCGCGATGGGTCTGAGTACAGAGCTTGCTGGTGCGTACAATTCATCGTATGGATACTTGCAACTCTTCGCCATCCTTGCGGACTTTGGACTCTACGCCGTCTCGGTCCGAGAGGTGAGCCGTGCACCAGAGCAAAGCTCGGTATCTGGTGAACACACACGTTCGGATGTCCTCGGGGCGCTGATCGTTCTGCGTTTGGTGATCGCGATCGTTTCCCTCGGCTCGGCGCTTCTGATCGCTTGGTTCGTTCCAGCGTGGCGGGGGAGCCCTCTTCGGGTTGGCATTGCGGTCGCGTCGCTCGTCCCGTTCTTCACCCTCCTTGCGGGGGTACTTCGCACCGTGTTCCAAGTGCAGTACAAGATGCACCTTGTCTTCATCGCGGAGGTAGCACAGCGTGTGCTCACCACTGGGTTGATGGCGGGGGTGATCTTCGTTGGGATTCGTCTGAGTACAGATCTCCAGGTGTTTCAATACTTGCTCTGGGTGGGCGTACTGGGGGCGGTGCTCCTCTTCCTCCTCTCCCTCGTCTTCGCGGTTCGCCTCACGAGGATTCGTCCCTGCTTCGATCGTATCCTTCTCGCCTCGCTTTTTAGGAGAGCGATGCCCTATGGCGTTGCCTTCCTCTGCATTGCGCTCTATCGGCAGTGTGACCTTACGATGATCGCTCTGCTTCGAGAGGACTACGCCGTGCAGAATGCCGCGTATGGATTCGCTGCTCGTATTGCCGAGATGAGTTACCTGATTCCTACCTTCCTCCTGAATTCAACACTTCCGGAGCTTGCGAGTCGTCACGATCGTGGCCAGAACACAGCGTTGCTCCTTGGGAAGACACTCTTCCTTCTCCTCATTCTCGGGTCCACGTCGGCGATCTTCTCTCTTGTCTGGGCCACACCCATTCTGCAGCTGCTGACGACACCCGCCTACCTTGAAACGGCAGGCCATCCGGGGGCTGATACCGCACTGCGCTTGCTTGGGATCCCCATGTTTCTCAATGGCATCGTGCTCTTCAGTTTCTATACGTTGCTCACGAAGCACGAGTGGAAAGCTCTCGTCTCACGCATGGCCGTGGCGGTGGCTCTTTCCATTACTCTGAATCTCTTCCTCATCCCACGTCTTGGATTCGTCGGAGCGATCGACACATCGATCATCGTTCACCTCTTCCTCGTGGCAGTACTCTTGCCTGTCACCCTCCGATCACTTCCTCTCTCCTTCCCGCTTTCGTATGGAATTCGATGGCTCTTCTTCACTCTTGTGCTCGCCATTCTCCTCCATCTCTCGGCACCTCTTCTCACATCGATCTCCTCCATTCTCCTCGGCCTTGGAATTGCGATCGTGTGTGTGCCGGCCCTCGCCTTCCTCCTAGGGTTTCATCGATTGTCTGTCCCCCACAAAGCCCTCTCTCGAGAAGGTGGAATAAATATATAAAGTATGTTATAATAGTCAGATGTATTATAAACAGTACTTTTCGGATATTGCCTATCAACTCGCCGGTGGTCTGCTTGGGATCATCGCAGCACTGCTGATTTCACTCGTGCACGCGCAATTCTTCTCCTCTGGTCCCTTGAAAGCGACTCTAATGAATCGGACGACCACGATCGATGCGGTTGCATCGCCAGATACGTTCGTACAGGTTGCGAAGAGAGCTCAGGAACTACTGTGGCAGTCGCAAGGGGGCAGTAGGCAGTGATTGCGATGCTGGCAGAAGCACCCTAGGATACTGCTCATGTCCCTCGAGGTTTTCTTCTTCGGAGCCTTCGGTCTCGCCTTCGGAAGTTTCGGGAATGTCCTCCTTCTTCGTCTGAAGAGAGGAGAGTCTTTGCTCGGCAGGTCCCACTGCATGTCGTGCAAGAGAATACTCGGTGTCTTCGACCTCATCCCCGTTTTGAGCTATGCACTGCTTGGTGGTAGGTGTCGTTGGTGCTCTCGGCATATCTCACTCCAGTACTCCATCGTCGAGATGTTCTCGGCGGTTCTCTTCATCCTTGCGGCCATACTCTTTCCGACGGATCTTCCCCGTGCCGTACTGACAGCAGGGTTGCTCTATGTCCTCCTCCTCGCCTGCGTGTTCGATGTTCTCTACGAGAAGTTGCCCGATGTGTGCAGTCTGACGATCGCCTTCCTTGGTCTCGTTCTTGCTGCGATGACGCATCACCTCTCATCATCGCTTCTCGGTGCTGCCCTGGCTCTGGTTTGGTTTGGAGGACAGTGGATCTTGAGCCAGCATAGGGCTGTGGGGACTGGGGACATCTTTCTGTCCAGTGCCCTCGCTCTGTGGCTCGGTTTTCGTGGAACGATCGCGATGCTGCTTCTCAGTTACGTCGTCGGGGCCATCAGCGTCCTCCTCCTGCTCGGGCTTGGGACCATTTCCATGAAACAGAAGCGCATCGCCTTCGGCCCCTTCCTTGCTATGGGGGCAGTCCTCTCGATGCTGGGTGTGGGACAGGTGTACCTTCCATTCTTCTGAATGGGGAGGACCGCTCGTTCGTTCATCCCTCTTCATCGAGCAGTTGAATGCTGGCGTCTCCTTGCACTCTCGCCTGGCATCCTAGTCGATGCGGGTCATCGGTGACTCCCATATTCTCCTCCCTGTCATTACGCGGGCTGAGATTCATCATCCCTTCGGGGATGTCACACATGCACGTCGTGCAGAAGCCATTGCCGCCACAGGCGTGCTCCAGAGGGATCCCTGCATCGAGTGCGATTCGTAGGATCGTCTCGCCGTGAGTACCCTCGACTTTCTGCACGGAGCCGTCGGAGTGGATGAACGTGATCGTAGGCATGCAGAAAGCATTCTAGCGAAGAATGGTCACAGTGCCCCTGAAGAATGCCGATGTCTCGCTGTCTCGAGTGCGATGCGCATCCTCTCTCCGATCGTTGCGAGAGAGAAATCACGTGCGATGTCTGCTCGGGCCACCTCTGCGCGCTTCGCCGCTTCCTCTCGGTGCTCGAAGATCCATCGGAGTGTGCTCGCTGCCTTCGCAAGATCAGGATCAGCCCAGACACTGCCCTTTGGGTACACGCCGTACTCCCGATCGAGCTCGAGGAGACGATACGGAATGGGGAAGGCATTCTCCGCCCTCACGAAATCAGTGCTCCCTCCGTAGTCCGTCGCGATCACAGGTTTTCCGAGGGCCATCGCCTCTGCGATCGTGAGGCCGAATCCCTCCGATCGGTGCAGGGACATGTAGACATCGCATGCACGGAGAAGATCGAGTATCTCCTCACGTGGGAGAATGTCTTCGATGAGTCGCACCGAGGGATGCTGGAGAGCAGCGGAGCGCAGTTGATTGAGCAGACGGCGATCATGCTGTCCATGACTGCACTTCAGAACGAGTCTCACGTTCTCCTGCCCCTCGAAGGCTGCCATGAAGGCAGAGAGCACACCGAGAGGATTCTTCCTCTCGCCGATACTGAGACAGTCGAAGAGAAAGAGGACAACGAACTCCTTCTCATCGAGATGGAAGTGTTGCCGATGGTAGCGTCTCGGACTCTCGATCACGATGGGGTGCGGCACCGTCGTGATCGGAAGATCTGTCCTCGCTGCAAATGCTGTCGTGCAGAAGGTACTGGGCGTCCATATCTCATCCACCATCTCGTAGACCTCGGGCCAACGATGAGGCAGTGAGGACAATTCCCATACCCAGAAACCGATCGTGCGATGTCCCCTGAAGAAGGAACGCCCAACCGTCGCATAGAAGCCCGCAAGCTGATCGGCATTCAGATGGAGGAGGTTGATGTCGTACGGGTTCTCTACGGTGAATGGCTCGAAGAAAGCATCATGCTTCCGTCGCATGTGGGGGGCTGTGGAATCCAGGAATACATGCGGGAGCGAAGCCTGTGCAATTGCCAGCGCGTGGAGTCGCCCTGCCTGCGCCACTCCACTCTCTGCGCCGAAGTAGGCAACCATATTGACTCCCTGGGGTCGAGGGATGCTCTGATGCGTTGGTACCGGACTATGCTGTTTCGAGTGAGCAAGACGATCGATCTTCTCGAGGGGCGAGGAGAGAGTACCCAATCTCCGTCCGCCGGTGAGGAAACGCATCATCTTCCGGGGGAAGGATCTCCAGCCAGACACACAGAGACGATGTGTTGGTTCAGCATGGATCGATGCGACGAATGCGGGAGAGAAATGATGGGCTTCCAATTTGCTCGGGCGGAGGAGCCACTGAGAAAATTCTCTCGCTCCGTCAGCGGTGAGTAGTGAATACCTATAGAGAAGGTCGGGCCTCGACGCATGCATAGCACAGTGAAAATTCGTCAGAGCGCCACTCGTCTCGAGTCGTACACGTGGTGTCTGTAACCACGCATAGAAAGAACCTTTTCCTACCCTGAAAGGATTCTTGAATGCTCTGGAGTTCACGGAAGTCCGAAAGAGTGTGCGGGCGAGTGGGGGGATCGGGGTGCCATTCTCGAAGGAGCCGAAGGCATACGGGAGACAGACTGTCTCTCGGTATCCTGCACGCTGCAACCGATCAGCATACTCATGCAGCAAGAACGTAAGATCGTGATGGATATCAGCGATGTGTGTGCATGCGAACACCGTGAGATCATCAGGGTGGTCGGGGTTGAATCCACTGAAGTGATAGAAGAGGAGGAGCTGATCGTTCACATGGTACAAACCTGCTTCCCTCGTGAGTCTTCGCTCGTGGAGATTCCAGTAGGCCACATTGCAACGCAGGTCCTTCAGAATGAGCACGTCCTCGAAGAGCGCAGGAACGAGATCGATCCAACGTTGATCGACGAAGAGCCCATGTGCGGTGTCCTCGATACACTGGTGGCGAAGTCGATCTGACCACCAGAGGAGGAAACGATCTGCCTCCGTCTCCGATGAGACTCCGATGAAACCAAGGTTGTAGATACCCACAAGGAGCACCGCCTGCTCGCTCGGCACTGTGCCGGGCGGGATCGGCGTCAGGACGTGCGGGGTCAGTAGAATCGTTGCATCATCGAGCGATGCAAAGAGTGGAGAGAGGGAGTCGAAGACGACGATATCTGGATCGAAGTAGAGCAGCTGGCTCACCCCCTTCTCTCGGAGCACGTGTCGGAGAAAGAATGGTTTCAGGGCTGTACTGAGCTCTTTGATGGAGTACTGGAAACAGAGACGTTTGAGGTCTGGAAGAGCAAGTTCTGCCAGTGTCACGAGTGTGAACGGCTCATGTGAGAGATCAATCTTCGGGTCCATCTCATCTACGAGCAGAACGAAGACCTGCAGATCGGGATGTTGTAGGTGCACAGACTCTGCAAACACCCTCGCTTGTGCGAGGTAGTTCTTCGCAAGAATCGTGCAGACTGCCCTTCCTCCACTATCCATACATTGCGTTGAAATATGGGAAGGCTGCTGCAGAGCTGGTTGCATGGTTCCTCCACCAACGAAGCGGCGCATCACAAGCTCCGCTTTCCGTATCCACACGGTCCACCGCCAGCTCTTCGAAGAGCGCAGACGATCTAGAGCAATGACCACTTCAGAGAGTTCGCTCTGCAGTTTGGTACGAACGAAATGGAAGAGGCGGCGCTGTTGCCTCAGTGCTTTTTGCGATTGTTGCAGTTCCTCAAGGGCGAATGGTCTCCCTCCTTCACTCTCCTGTTCGTGCTTGGCCAGTGGGGGGAGGTGTGTGCACATGCGAGTAGATGGATCGTCGCAGAAGCCTCTCATGATGACAACTCTCCTGCTCCATGTGCTCTACAATCCAGGTGACTATGTCCTCCCTTTCTCCGAGAGAAATCTTCAGTGGGATCTACGAACGCAACGCCTGGATCGTAGGATCCGGAGAGGGTTCGCTCCCGGAGAATACGATCATCTACCGCACGTTCCTGCAGCACTTTTTGCAAGAGAAGAAGATCCAAACCGTGCTCGATATCGGCTGTGGCGATTGGCAGCTGGGGAGTCGTATTGACTGGAGTGGGATCGAGTACGTTGGCATCGACATAGTCCCATCGGTCATCGAGATGAATCGTAGGCGCTATCCTTCAGAACATCTCTCCTTCGTCTGCGCTGATGCAACGACTGAGCGTCTACCTCCTGCGGACCTTCTCCTCATCAAGGATGTGTTGCAACACTGGCCGAACGACACCATCCTGTGTTCCCTGTCTTCATGGAAGGAGTGTCGATACGTTCTCCTTACCAATGATGTCTGCGATCATCCCACGATCGATTGTGTGCTCGGTAGCCATCGTCCGATCAACCTTGCACTTCCTCCCTTCTCCCTGCCGCTCACCGAAGTCCTGCGTTACGACGTGCATGAGTATTCCCAGGCGAAGACCACGACCAAAGTCGTCTGTCTTCTCGAACATATCATCCCCTGAGAGCACGTACGTTCTCCTAGGCTCATTCAGGTCTTGGCGCATACCGATTCGTTTCGATGTGGAACACATCGATGTCCCAATTGCAGAGGATCTTACCCTTGGATCGAAGGTGCTCGAAGGCGAGAGAGTCGTACCACTTCTGAGGAGTCTGGAACACCTCTGTTCGTATGGGCAGAGACTTCAGCGCACCCATCCGAAAGAGCGAACATCCAAATCCGGATCCATCAACGTGTGTGACTCCCTGTTTCCGTTCTCTTGGGAAAGCCATATGCCCCGAGGTATCAAATGTCCATGACAAGTAGTATCCGCGGATGTGGCAGCGATAGGGGGCGACCACAGCCACCGTATCAATCTCGAAGGTCTCGAACATGCGTGTCAGAGCATCTGGCGAAAGACGGATATCATCTTCCAGGGTCAGGGCATACTCCGTATCACAGGATTGTAGGAAATGATTGTAGGCTCTGACGACTGCCAGTTCATAGTAATACTGCGCATTCTTGGCATTGCTGACACGCTGCTCGATGAGTGACTGTGGCGTGTGTTTCCAGAGACTGGGCAAGGGTGCTGCTGAATAGGTGGTGCGTCCGAAGGGGAGGGTTCCCATCGTCGTTCGCAGCATCTCACCAAATGCTGGATCACCACTCGTATCAAACCAGTGGAGACGGATGAGTTCTGGTCGGAAGCGTAGCGAGCGGAGACCTTTGAGATACGACTCAAGCACCTCTCTGCGACCAGCAAAAGGTGTGAAGATGGTGATGGGGTGCTCGAGGAGTGAAGCATTGAAACAGTAGGACCACTTCGTAGCCTTTGCAGCACAGTGCAATCGACTCTCGGGATGCAGACGGTATCGGACCGTTGTGCGGATCTTTTTGGCACGCCATGAAAAACTCATCATGCGTCTCCACAGGTCCCAGTCTTCATGTGCATTCTGGAATTCATGAAAACCTCCGACGAGATCGAACACTTGTCGCCTGAGCATTGCATGTGAGGAGATGTAATTCTCACGTACCAGGTGAGCATGATCGTACTCCGGCATTCGGCGGAGCTCCTTCCCTTCACCAAATTCTTGCATATCCCCATAGGCGATGGCAATCGTAGGATCCTCCATGGTTGCCCGGCAGAGCTCGAGATAATTGGGAGGGAGGATATCATCCGCATCCAGAAATATCAGAAATGGTGCGCCGGTCGCCATTGCTCCACCGTTCCTTGCAGCACACACGCTCTTCCATTCTCCACGAAGGTACCTGACTCCTTGAGACTCGTACGCCCGTGCGATGTCCCGCGTCGCATCTGAAGATGCATCATCGACAACAACAACCTCTGCAGGGCTCTGTGTTTGCCACAGCACACTCTCGAGTGCTTCCACGAGGAAATGACTGTAGTTGTGGCAAGGAATGATCACCGCAACATCCGGTGGTCGCTGCCGAGGGGGAGGTTCCATGGGCGCTGGCTGGGCATCAACCACCTGTGTGGTCGATGATGGGAGAGCTGTGACAGTGCGCTCATCCTGATCAATGGCTGCAGACCAGATACTTCGTCGTATCCACTGTTCGATCCGACGACACCACTGCGTCCATCGCCAACTGCGGGACTGTCGCATCGAACGCAGATCTCCCGCGACAGACAGATAGTCTTTCCTCAGCTGATCGATCTTCTCCTGTTCGGACTGGAGCTTCACTCGCTCTTCTTGGTGTTTCTGTTGCATTCTCTCGAGCGTTTTCTGGGCGTCCTCTCGGTCACATCGTTCGCTGTCAAGACGCAGGTAGGCTGCCTTCGCACCTGTCCGTGTCAGCGTCGCTGTCGTGAGCTGCTGATCGTACGCGCGGTTCATCTCGGCGATGTGAGCGATGAGTGAGGGTTCTTGCCATCGTTGTAACACCTGCTCCAACGCAGGATGTTGTTGTAGAAAATCCTTCGAGCAGAGAATGCCAAGACCATGGAGCCCCGGAATGACTATGAAGGAGAGTGAGAGGGAACTCTCCCTCAGAAAATCTTCGACTGCCGTACGGACCCCATTTCGCGGTCCTCCTTCCTCGAGAGCATGCACGTAGTTTTCGTTCCCTATGCCCGTAGGCAAGAGATGTGCACTCCCATGTGCAACCACTTGCTGAGAGTACGGGTGTCGGTACGTTGCGGGAATGCGCTCTGGAGCGTAGTACAGATCTCGCCGACCGTACGGCCACTCCACATCGTGGAGGAATACGAGAGGGAACACTCCTCGTCTCTTCGCTTCACGTTCGATGTACTGCAGTTCATGGAATACGGTGTACCAATTGTGATCACCATCGATGAGGACGGCATCGTATCCTGTGAGCTTTTGGAGCACGTCCAAACTCGCGCCCTGATGGAGGAGCATGTGCGTCGGATTCTCCTCTTGTAAGGTTAGGATTTCGTTTGTCGGTACTGGATCGATCACATGCAGCAATGCCTTTGTGGATGTGCAGTATTCGAGGAGCCGACGTGTGTGTTTCCCCTGCTCAGCGCCGATCTCAACGATGATCGTCGGTGTGGTGAGCCGAAAGATGGGCGTCAACACACTGTCGAAGAAGTGGTGCATGGTGGAGAGAGCATAGTCCTTTTTCGATGAGGGGAGAGAGGAAATGACAGCTCTGGATGGACGCAAAGTGCTGCTAGACTGTGGAGGTGATACAGCGTCAGTTCACTCTGCGGCAGGCGGTGCGGGTCGTGCTCTCCCTCGGATGGTCAGATTTTTCACTCAAGTACCGAGGCTCCTTCCTTGGCTACTTCTGGTCTTTCTCGGTACCGATCACACGATTCCTCGTCATCTTCTTCGTCTTCCAGCCCTTCATTGGATCTGACATTCACGAGTATCGTCTCTACCTCTTCCTTGGTGTCATTCTTTGGGAATATTTTTCCGTTGCAACATCAGCTTGCCTGGCGCTGCCAGGCGATAAATCTTTCATCATCCGCAATGTCTGTTTCCCGCGTATCCTCCTCCTTCTCAGTATAGGATGGTGTCACTTCCTCATCTTCCTCACGTACACTCTCATCTTCCTCCTCCTCGCCGCTCTTTCTGGCACTCCTCTCCTCCAAGGGGTTCTCTACCTCCCCGTGCTGTTTCTCCAGATGATGTGTCTTACGGTTGGTATCGGCGGTGGTCTCGGTGCCTTCTCCCTCAGATATAAGGATATCCAGCACCTGTGGGATGTCCTCCTCACCATCCTCTTCTGGATGACTCCGATCATGTATCCCTACCTCGTCGAGGCCCCGACGGCTCATGAACTCCTTTTCCTCCCGAGCAAACTCTTCCCCCTCAGTATCCACAGCTTCCTCGCGGCATTCGTCCGATTCCAACCTCTCTCCATCCTCCTCTACGACGCACGACGCGCCCTCATTTATGGCGCGGCTCCGTCGCTGCTTCACATCATAGGATTTTCACTCTTCTGCTTGATGATTGCCATCCTCGGCATCGGGCTCTTCCGTCGCCGCAGCCGTTTCTTCCTCGAAGAGTACTAGTGCTCACGATGCCTATAGACATTCTCCGCTGCACCGGCATCTCGAAATCCTTCGCATCTGGAGAGCGTCGATCGGATCATCTCCAGGATCATCTACTAAGGAATGTTGTAAGACATCAGTCAGCATCGTTCGTAGCGGTGAATGATGTCTCTCTCACGCTGAAAGCGGGTGAGTGGATTGGATTCTACGGTCGCAACGGATGTGGGAAAACCACACTCCTTCGGCTCATTGCAGGTCTCCTCGAGGCTGATCGAGGTACCATTGAACGCTACGGAACGATCTCCTGTTTCTTCGCTCTGGGTGCTGGTTTCCATGAGGACAAGAGGGCCACTGAGAACATCTACACCCACGGCCTCCTCCATGGTCTTCACCCGAGTGAGATCCGTGCGATGACAGAGAGCATCATTGCTTTCTCCGGAACAGCGTCGCATCGGGATCTCCCATTCAAGCACCTGAGTCATGGCATGCGTGCGAGGCTCGCCTTCGCGGCCGCAGTGCACATCGACCGCGAGATCTACCTCTTCGACGAAGCCCTCGCCGTCGGCGATGCTGCCTTTCAGATCGTCTGTAAGGAAAAATTTATCGAACTGAAACGACAGGGGAAGAGCGGTCTCATCGTTGATCATTCCCTTGGGTTCCTTGCGGATATCTGCGATCGCATCCTCCACATGGAGGGTGGTCGCATTGTTCGTGAGGACAGGGCACCCTCCTCCTGAGGGAGGAGGAAAAGACGGTGAGAGTCGGTCGTTGTATTCGCAGGTCACTCTGCTCTACCATCCTCGTATGGTGACGAGCACACACGCAGAGCCTCTTCTTCTCCCTAGTCACCTTCTCCAGAATGTCGGTGGAAGCCTTGGTATTGGCGACAGGGTCGTCTCGATGCTTCGCTCTCTCTGTGGTCTGCAACCCTCTGAGCGCATCTTGGATGTCGGATGCGGCGTCGGACGTATCGCAGTTTCACTCACGACATTTCTGGATGAACACGCTCTCTACGAAGGATTCGATCCCGGAAACGAAGCGATCGCATGGTGCCAATCGCACATCACGTCTCGATTCCCCAACTTCCATTTCCGGCACGCAGATCTCTATTGTCCACTGCAGAATCCAACGTGCACAACACAGGCTTCGTCCTTCACTTTCCCGTATCCGGATGCCTCCTTCGATGTTGTCTTGTTGAATTCCGTCTTCACACATCTGTTCCTGAAGGACGTCGAATGGTATCTGAGCGAAATCGCACGGGTGCTGAAGCCAGGGGGGAGGACGTACATCACGTACTTTCTGCGTCCGCCGAAGCCACGGTGGGGCAGGGAGCAGCAGATCATTGCACGGTTACCTGAGCGGAGCGTGCCACTCGACTCTTTCCATTCGCACGAACACGCTGTGTTCCTCAGGAAAGAGATGCCCGAGTCCATGGTTGTGCATGAGCAGACGTCCATTGTGCCCCTCTATGCAAAACACCATCTTGTGATCCGGCATCCCATCTACCGAGGTTATTGGAGTAGAGACATTCCCACCCATCCCTTTGGGGACGACACGTACCAGGATCTCATCATCGCGCACAAGAGGAGACCATCGCGTCTTCGAAAACTCCTGTTCTTCTGGAGACAATGAAGGCAACTGAGCAGGCACCATCGAGGTACAATGTGTCCATGATGGCCCCGTTGATTGATGTGCTGCTCCCTACGTATGAACCCGATCCCAGTCTCCTCCGAGAGACGCTCGATGCACTCTGTTGCCAGACAGAACGTCGATGGCGGTGTCTGATCTATGACGATGCATCGCGTATCGATGTCCGAGCGATCATCTCACCGTACCTCGTTGATGCACGATTCCGCTTCCTGCGCAGTGCTCGACGGCGTGGCATCGGAGGCAACTGGAACGCATGCCTCCTGCACGCACAGGCTCCTTACGTGCAATTCCTCTTCCAAGATGACCTCTGGTCCCCGACGTACCTCGAACGCACGTCACAGATTCTGCTCGCAGAACCTGACATCGGCTTCGTTGCTGCGAACCACACCTATCTCTGTGACAAGGGACTCGAGATGGCGCAGGGATACGATCGACTTCAACAGATGAAGGCCTCTCTCCATGCGGGCCGTACCCATGGTCCAACGTTTCTCACGCAGTGGTTCCAGAAGGGGTGCGACCCCAATGTCATCGGTGAACCTTCCTTTGTCCTCCTACGGAGATCGCTCACAGAGAGCGTGGGTCCGTTCTCAACGCAGCTGCACCAATTGCTCGATGTCCAGTACTGGGTGCGACTCCTTCTGAAGACGGATTGGTTCTTCATCGCTGATGACCTTGGGATCTTTCGCGTCCATCGCAAGGGCGCAAGCTATCTCCACCATCAGGCTGGGGATCACTTCGAAGAATCCATGCGCTTCTTTGCCTCTCTACATTCGGTGTTCCCTCCCCACTCAGAGGAGTGGCGTCTGATCGATCAACATATTCATCAACGATTCGTCGATGTCATCTCACACGTGATCAATCGATGGCTACGGCTGCGAAAGATCGGCAAGGGTGCTGTTCCGATTCTTCACTATCTCTTGGTGTACCCTCGCACACTCTCCCACGGATGCTGTCGGTATCTACGACAAGCGATCCTTCGTTGGTACCGAAAAGCTGTGCAGTGCATTTGCCCCGTCTCTGTGCGTGCGATAGAGTGAGGATGATGCAGAGTCCTTCCACCTCCGCTCCTCCTCCGCCATCTGTAGAGAGCAGAGATCTCTTCGAGCATTCCATCCCTTGGACGGAATCTCCGTGTTTCGCGTCTCTCCTCGAGAAGGCCCATCTCTCGGATGCAGAGAAAGACATGCTGCGCTCGTATGCACGTGACGGATACATCGTCCTCGACTTCCCTGCGCCCGATATCGATGCGGTTGCTACGGAAGTCTCTCGTCTTTTTGCAGTGACGAACCTTGAGACACGTTTGCAGCGACGCATCCAAGATGCGTGGAAGACCTGTCCCCTCGTTCGTTCGGTCGCAAGCAATAGCGGCATTCTCGATCTCCTCCGCCTCCTGTATCGGCGCGATCCCATTCCATTCCAGACGCTCAATTTTCCTGTCGGGACACAGCAGTCGACACATAGTGACACACTGCATTTCCACTCTGTTCCCCACCGCTTCATGTGTGGGGTATGGCTTGCACTGGAGGATATCGATGCTGAGAATGGCCCTCTGCACATCTACCCCGGGAGTCATCGTCTCCCTGTGTGGAATATGCATGATCTAGGACTACCCTCTGGTCAGGAGCAGTATGCTGCGTACGAGGCTGCTCTGCGTGCACTCATTCAAGAACTTGGATTGCAGAAGAAGCAAGTGCTTCTGAAAAAAGGGCAAGTGTTGATCTGGGCGGCGAACCTTCTCCATGGCGGGGAACCTATTCTGGATGTGCACCGCACGAGGCTCAGTCAGGTGACGCACTACTTCTTCTCGGACTGCCTCTACTACACTCCCATGCTCAGCGATCCTTTCCTCGGCAACGTCGCCTATCGTCAGATCACCAATATTCTGACAGGGCAGCGTGTTCCAAATATGTACCATGGAGTGAAGATCGATGCAGAAGCGATCCGAGATCTCCCCCCTTCTGTTTCCATGATGTCGGGGTCTCCTTCGAAGCGATCACCGTTCCTCGTGCGAACACTCCGTCGCCTTCGCGCGCATCTCATCGAGTAGCGTCTTTCGTATGGCGACTCCTCTCCTCTCCATCGAGCAGCTTCGTGTCTCTGTTGGGGGAGAGCCGATTGTACGTACATGCTCTCTTGCCGTTGGAGTGGGCGAAGTCCATGCGATCATGGGCCCGAACGGCTCGGGGAAATCGACACTCGTCTCGACTCTCATGGGACATCCGAAGTATGCAGTCGACGGAGGTACGGTACGGTTCGCTGGCAACGACCTCCTCTCGATGTCGGCGGATGAACGTGCCCGAGCTGGCATGTTCCTGGCATTTCAGTACCCCAAAGAATTAGCTGGCATCACGCTCAGAAGCTTCCTCTTCGCAGCCTCGGATGCACAGAGGAAAGCACGCGACCCGCACTACAGAAAAATGTCACCGATCAAATTCAAGGTACAGCTCGAAGAAGAGATGAACACACTGCACATGGACCCTGCCTTCGCCGAGAGATCTGTCAATCAAGGTTTCTCCGGTGGGGAGAAGAAGAAGGCTGAAGTGCTTCAGATGCGCATCCTGAAGCCATGTCTCGCACTCCTAGATGAAACGGATTCGGGGCTCGATGTCGATGCACTGAAGATCGTTGCAGCGGGAGTGGAGAGCATGCGCGGTCCACATTTTTCTGCCGTGATCGTCACCCACTACGCTCGTCTTCTCGAGTACATCGTCCCGGATAAGGTTCACGTGATGGTCGCTGGTACGATTGTCGATAGCGGTGGTCCGGAACTTGCGCATCGGTTGGAGAGAGAGGGATACGGAAAGTATGTCCAGCAGTAGGGGCGTAAGACCTTTCGAGGTCTTACGCCCCTACGAAGAATCCATGGCGCACCCCTCGTCAATTGTTCTTCTCTTCAGCTTCTCCTATTCTCTCTTCCTATGGAACCATCTACCACTCTCAATATCCGCCCACCCCTGTGGCTGCCGATTGCAGTCGTATTGATCGGCGGTGCATTCTACATCGCCGGCAAGCATATCGAGATCGATGCCAAGCGGGAAAACCCAGCGACGATTTCGGTGTCAGCGGACGCGAAGGTCTCCGCAGCCCCCGATATCGCGATGCTCAGTTTCGGAGTCACGACCGGCCGTCAGCCGTCAGCCAAAGCCGCGATCGCTCTCGTGACGAAGAACATGACCGCCGTACTCGCTGCCGTGAAAAAATTGGGAATCGAAGACAAGGATATCTCCACTGAAAACTTCTGGCTCAATCCTGTCTACGATTATACGACCGCAGGGCAAATCCCCCGCGGATTTGAGGTGAATCAAAACCTCTCCGTAAAAGTGCATGACCTCGATAAAGTCGGTGACGTTCTCACCGCAGCGACGAGTGCAGGTGCCAATCAGGCCGGCGGTATTACGTTCTCCATCGACAACTCTGATGCTCTGAAAGGGGAAGCTCGTACGAAGGCGATCGAGAAGGCGAAGATGAAGGCACAAGATCTCGCACGCAGTCTCGGGATGCACCTCGGCCGCATCACAGGCTTCAGTGAGGACGGAAACTATTCCCCTCGTCCGATGATGATGATGAAGACGATGGATGCTGGGATTGCGGAGGCCTCTCTTCCCGTCCCTGCAGGAGAGCAGGAAATCATTTCGAATGTGACGATCAGCTATGAATTGAGGTAATCCAATGTTGATCCGCGAAACGCGCGAAGCATCCCACTTCGCCTCTGAGGCTACGAGGGACAAGTCGCGCTCCCGATCATAGATATACCCTGATCGGGAGCGGGTTGCTACCCGCGCTCATCTGTTATTTTTCATTATACTGAAGCCAAAATATCGACCAGTGCCATGAAATTGTTGACCAATATTTTTGATTCGCAATACTGCACTCGTAATGCAGCTCTTCGCTCTGTCAATGGGCATGACCATGATGCGCTCCGCGCGAGGATGGCTTGCTGAGTAATCTCAGATCCAAGCTCACCACTCGCGCCGATCGCGAGGATCTCTTTCCCATTCCCATCTTCTTGTCTCCATGGACATTCTTGCAGGACCCACCGGCTCGCGTCTGTTCGATCTCCAGAAGATCACGACCGATGAAGCCTTCCTCACAGGCCGCCTGTCGGACATAGAAGACATTCAACGAGAGTATTTGGAACACGGTGCTGAAATCGGCGTTACGGCTACGTACGGCGCCTCGCCGAGAGGCCCTCATCCCAGTCTCTATACTCCTGAAATGGAATCGAGGAACGAGCAAGCAGTAGCAATTGCGAAGCGTGTTTTTGGAGAGAGGAATGTCGTCGGAAGCGTCGCCTCTCTCCTGAGAAACGGAATCGATCGAATGGTTTGGGAAGGCCTTCATGATTGGGAAAAACTATCGATCATCCAGCATGAAGGCCAACTATCGACTCTTCGAGAAAATGGTATTTCTACGCTTCTCGTCGAAGCTCTTCCGGATTTTCCTGAAGGAATCGGCCTCGTGCAAGCTGCATCGAAACAGAGGATGAAGAAGATCGTGCTCTCCTTTGAGCCACCATCAAAAGGGGTACCCGAGAACGGAAGAAGGATGCAGACGTACGAAGAAGTCTTGTCCGAACTACAGAGCCACGCAGAGGGGGGAACCGAAGTCGTACTCGGCCTCAACTGTGCAAGCGTAGAGAGATTGGTCCAACTCGTCGCCGCCTCGAAGGAGAAGACGTTTGCCTTCGTGTATCCGAACCAGTGTCTCATCCCCGAGGACAGAACAGGTGAACGATTTCTGTACCTCGCGCATCTTCATGAGAGAAGGGATGCAGCGGAGCAAGTGGAATTTGCGAAGCTTCGCAGCCTCCATGAGCTCGAGGATAAGCATATCGATGCACTCCTTCGCGTGTGTTTGGATAAAGGCGTGGAGACAGTCGGTCTCTGCTGTGGTGCTTCCCCGCTGCACATCGCAAACATGAAAGAACGATTACAGATACTGAGAAACGGCACCCCTTCCTATAGCGGCCGTGCATCCGCGGAACACAGCGTTCCTGGGAGAAGAGGCAGGTTGGTACGGCAATGAATCTTAGAATTTTATAGATCATTTTTTGGCTTCTAGAAGCCAATAGAGAGAATTATTTTTCTAAATTGTTGACGCACATTTTTCCTTCGGCATACTGCGCGGGCACTTTAATTCTTCTTTCCCTTTCCCCATGGATCTTTCTTCCGAAGTAACTCCTGACACACAGCCGTCACTCATTCAGACAGAGCCGGGAGCTAGGGATCTTCAGCCTGATGCCACTATTCAAGTGAATCTTGATGCAACCACTGTAGAGCTTTCTGAATGGACAAAGACATTGCAGCAGCAGGACTGTCGAGCAGGGTATCGCCCTCTTTCCTCCTACTACACAAAATCGCTCAGGAGAGATGCTGTGGTCTGAGGTTCATGAGAGCGATCTCCTCCCCGCAATTACCTCTTTCAGCGTCGCACTTCGACTCGCTGCGGCTCGCTCAGTGTCGTTCGTAGACAAGCATTACGATGCAGCTCTTCTGCCGCTCAAGGCTTCTCGAAGCGTGATCTGATCCGCAAATTCGATGTCCGCCCCCATCGGGAGGCCATGAGCAAGGCGCGTGATGGAGCCGACGGTGGGCGAGAGTTTCTGCTTAATGAACGCAGCCGTTGCTTCGCCTTCCACATCGAGGTTCGTTGCAATGATCAATTCCTTGATCGTTCCTGCCTTACATCGATCGGTGAGCTCCCTGAGTTTCAGTTGTTCGGGGCCGAAGCCGTCGATGGGTGAGAGCACACCATGGAGCACGTGGTAGAGCCCCTTGTATCCCGCCTTCTCGAACGCGACGACTTCGAGTGGCTCTTCGACGACGAGTACCGTCGAGACGTCACGCGCGTGGTCCGAGCAGATTCTGCACGTCGGCTCGAGGGTGATCATCTGGCAGACACTGCAGTACTTCAGATCGTGCTTCAGTGAGAGCAGGGCACTTCCGAGCCCCTCCGCTGAGGCTTTGGAACTTCGGAGGAGATGGAATGTCAGTCGCTCGGCGCTCTTGGGCCCTATGCCCGGCAGTTTCGAAAATTCCTCGATGGCCTTCTGGATTTGTGGGGGGAGGAGGGACATGGGGAGAGGATAGCGATGAGAGGAGAGACTCCCAAATGATGGAAAATAGTTGACAAAACATAAAGTTATGCAAAAATGCATCGCTTTTTCTTTTTGAGAAAGCATGATCTTTCAGAGCATCGCGGTTTTACATTTTCTCAGTTCGCCGGTAGCAGTGTGTGCAGACCTACCTCTGCCTACTCTGCTACTGGTTGAAGCTGAGAGAAAATCCATGCATGGTCGCACTGGTGTGCGAACCTCTCTCTGTCTACGACAGTACCCCGACGACTCCTGGGTGAAGGAGCAAAGGAAACCTAGCCATGTCCGACGATTCTGACGTAACGCTGACAGAAGCAAAGCCTGCGTACATCTGGGTACGCCCCGTCATCGACTGGGCTGCCCACTTGGCAAAGGTGAACGCGTTTCGTGCCATTCACGGTACGAATTGGGACAGTGTCCTGATTGCGGATGCAGGGTGCGGGAGTCTTGATGACTTGCCGCATTTCTCGCACCCGACCTTCGCGTGCGCACCGAGAGATTCCGTCTTCGGAGGGAATCTGCTGGCTTCGTTGTTCCACAACGTTGCCGGTCACACCAAGCTGCTGGTTGTCCATAACCCCGGCGTCGCTACCGCGATTCCGACCGTCATGGACAATGAAGTTACGATCAAGAAAGGGGCTCAAATCCCGCTCTTGTTCGGTGCCGCGCAGAAAGGCTGCGCGATGGCAATCGACTTCTGCGTTGCTGTGGGGATTCTCCCGCAAGACTTCGCAACACGCAGCAAACTCGTTTGTGGGATCGAGGTCTATCTCGATCCTACCGCCACCGACGCAGAACGCATTCAAGACAACATCATTGTTGCTGTTGTGAATGCGATCGTGCTGGCGGTGACCGGCGGAACGTCTCCCGAAAACGCCTTCGCTGCCTGCAAGGCACCGCATGTGTTCGCCGGTGACGTGCCCCCAATGCTGGCACCTGATCTGAAAGCTCTCGGCCTCGTGGCCTAGGGCTACCGCAAGCTCTGAAAGAAACCCAGCTGACACAATGTGTGTCGGCTGGGTTTTCTATGCTCAAATTTCCCTACCAATCCTCAATTTTCTCCCCACCTCCCGCTCCTTAATGTGCTGCCGCTTGTCCATCCGCTTGCGACCCCTGCCGATACCGATCAGAACTTTGATGAACTTCCCCGCATGCACTTCAAGCGGCACGACGGACATCCCTTTCTCATTCGATGCACTCTGCAATTTCACGATCTGATGTTTCTTGAGCAGGAGTAATCGGTCATGTCCAGGATCGTACCCCTCCAGTCCTGACGCGTACGCGTACTTGCTGATCTTCATCGCTTTCAAGACGGGCAACCCCGAAACGAACGACACATACGACCCGAGCAGACTCACTTGCCCGAGGCGGCACGACTTCACTTCTTGGCCCGAAAGCACGATGCCAGCCTCCACCGTATCGAGGATCTCGTAATCAAATCTCGCACGCCGATTCTGTGCCACGACTTTTTTCATAGGAGAAGGATAGCAGGTTCCTACGGTCCTCATCCCCAGCCCTTCTCCTGTCTGAGGACAGGAGAAGGGTGCGCTGTTATTCGTGAAATATAGGCCCCCTCCTCTCCACCTCAGTGGAGAGGAGGTTGGGAGGTGAGGACCGCAATCAGGCCGTTTGACAAAAACCACCATTCCCTCTATTATTTATCTTGCCAACACAAAGGATTTCCCTCGTGAAGCGGGGGGGCACCCTCCTCGTGAGTCGTGCAGCAATCTGAGTTGGTCTCTGGACGCCTTCGTGCCATGCGGGCACCTGTGCCCATACGGCACGAAGGCGTCCTCTTTTCGTGCATGAGCAACCGAGACAACATTCCTCACTGTTTCTGTGTCAGTGCGCTGATTTTCTGTTTCACTCCCTCGTTGTACGGTTCGATCTTGTTGATGCGTCGGTAGATTTCCTCGGCCTTCGTATTGTCTTGCAGTTGCACGTAGCACTCGGCGAGGAGGTGCAGGAGTTCGGTATCGCGCGCGAGTCTCTGGATCGCTTTCTCGAGGAGCGGAGCTGCTTCCTTGAATCTGCGTGCGGCGATGCAAGCTCTCCCGAGTGCGGCCGAACGCTCCGGTGTCTGCGGATCGAGGTTCAACGCTTCCTGGTAGGCGAAGCATGCATCTACGTACTTCGCCTGCAGGTAGTAGGCGAGTCCGAGATTACTGAAGAACGAGACGTCGGCCCGTTTCGTCGTGAGCTCGCGGTAGAGCGCTTCGGCCTTGGCTTCTCTCGAGGTAGTCAGGTAGAGCTTCGCGAGTTCTGCCTGCGTATCGATGGCATCAGGATTGATGGTGAGGGCTTGGATCAACAAGTGCTCAGCTTCACCGTGATGCTGCAAGGCGATCTCCTTCTCGGCCGAGCGCAGCAGCGAACGAACTTTCTGCAGTTCGATGGCCGATGTCCTCGGATTCCTGCGTGGTTTCTCTGCTCTCTGTTCTTCGACCAAGGTCCCTCCGCGTTCTTCGATGGAGCGGAAGCGCATCTTCATCGATCGGACGAGATGTCGTACGGCACGATTCTGTAGCAGGATCCTCCCCGAGAAGAGGACGGCAATGCCAAGAAGCGCCGTGAGGAAGACGATAACGTACACCATGTGGCTCATGAGCCTAGCATTCTCTCTCCGTGACTGCCAGTGCGAATTGTTCGAGCAGCAAGCCACGATGCGCGTTCGTTTCGAGCCCACGGACGAGCATCATGTAAGCCTGCATCGCACCTGCCCGATGCTTCGTATCGGGGTGTTCCCTGAGTGTTAGGCCGAGGTGCAGGAGCAATTCTCCGATATCCGCCTTCGCTTCCGCATAGGTGAGGAGCCATCGGAGTCTCTCGAGGAGTGAAGAGGCCTGCCAAAATTGCTTCGCTTGTCCGTGAAGTTGGCGTTTGGAGCGCAGGAGATCAGGGTCAGCGAGCAGAGTAGAGAGCGTCCCAGGAGCTCCCTCGGAGAGATGGAGAGCGAATGCTGCCTCTTCATCACTCCGGCCTCCGAGGAGACCGCGCATCTGCTCCCGTGGAACCGGATGGAACCGTACGATGCGGGTGCGTGAGGCGATCGTCGGGAGCACGGCGTGCTCGCTCTCTGCCGTCAGGAGGAAGACCACGCGTGGCGGTGGTTCTTCGAGCATCTTCAGGAATGCATTCGCTGCCGCCCCCTGCATTCGGTCGATGGAGTGGATCAGGCAGCATAGATGTCGTGAGCTGCCTGTTTCATTCAGCCTCCCCTGCAGCGCGCGAATGTCGTCGATGCCGATGGTGTCGGTTTTCGGCGGAGAATCGCTCTTGGTGCGATGTTGTTGCGACACATTCGAGTACTGGCCGATCTTATTCCAATCCTCCTGTTTCTCCTTGATCCAGAGCATATCGAGCGAGAGGAGGTCCGGGTGGATGAGACGCTCGATGTGATCTTTGATTCTCTCGACCTCCTCACCCGTCTTCCCATCGGCGAGAATGCGCCATGCCGCGAAGCGAGCTACGGTGAACTTGCCGATATGCTTCGGTCCGACGAAGAGGTACGCATGGCTGATATTGTCATGGGCGATATCACTCAGAAGTTCTGCGCACTGGCGCTGATGGCCGATGATCTGAGAGGGGATGATTGGCATCGGATCAGTATGGTAGCGATTTTAAGCGGGCCGGTGTACATATTTTTTGACAGCCGTGTGTTTCTTCTTCTCAATGAGACCGAGAGCTCCTTCACAACTCAGAAAAAGAAAGGGGGCCGAAGCGGAGGATCCGTATCAGCCCAAAAGGTATTTGGAATGACCGCTGCACTGGCTAAAAAGACGATCTTCACGACTGGTCAGGTCGCCAAGGTCTGCAAAGTAGCTCCCCGCACGGTGAGCAAATGGTTCGATTCGGGACGCCTTCGTGGCTACCGAATTCCTGGTTCGCAAGATCGCCGTATCCCGCGCGAACATCTCATTCGCTTTCTCAAAGAGCATGGTATGCCTTTGGGGGAACTGGAAGATGAAGCGATGGGCAAGGTCTTGATTGTCGGTACCGACCCCGTGGTCCGCGGCAGCCTGAACGAGATGCTGGGCTCAGATGAGTTCACTCTCGAGACGGCTCAAAGCGGATTCGAGGCCGGCATCCAAGCGGAGAGTATGCGTCCTCATTGTATCGTCATTGACTTCGCAATGGGTCGCAGCGACGCCTTGATGATCGCAGGCAACCTGCGGAAGAATCCAGAATACGCCGAGACGGTCTTGATTGGCCTGCTCAGCGACGAAGACAACGCCAGCGGTTTCGACCGCACGATCTTCAACGAAACGTTCCGCAAACCATTCGACGTTGCGCTCCTCGCGGAGCGCATGCGGACCCTCGTGGGCCGCAAAACACAGTTGCTTTGATTGTCCTCTCTTACGGAGCTCTCACTCCCCCTCACTCTGGCATGACGTCGGAGTGAGGGACTTTCAGCGAGGCACTACATCTCTCTCCCATGGCATTTTTTGTACTTCTTCCCGCTGCCGCACGGGCAGGGATCATTGCGGCCGATTTTTGACGAATCATGAGTTTCGAGTGTCGAGCTTCGAGCCCCTTGGCTTCTCTTTCTCAGTGAAGTCTCTGCTCCATCACGGGGGGTGATACCTAGGTGCGAGAGCTGTCCTTCGATCTCACTCTCGTTCGTTTGGAGATTCTGTGGCTCCTGCACCGTGGGTGCCTGCTGCAGGGCGAACTGTGCGAAGTCGATTTGTAGGAGCGTGCGCACGGTGAGAGAGGCAATCTTCTGCAGGAGGGATTGGAACATGCGAAACCCTTGGTCCTGATATTCGATGAGCGGATCGCGCTGTGCGTAGCCCGAGAAGGCGACCTGTTCCCGGAGGTGGGCCATCGCGTCGATGTGGTCCATCCAGTGGGTATCGATGGATTGCAGTACCACGATGTGTTCGGCGCGTTTCACGAGATCGTACCCGAAATGCAGACACTTCTTCTCGTAGAAACTGAGTGTCAGAGACTCCACGAGTGCTGCGGCTTCCTCCGCATCTGTCTGCGACAGCAGATCCTCCTTGCCGATGCCATGGGCGAGATCTGGGTGCAGGCCACCGAGGGCTTCGCGCAGCTCTCTCACGGTCCAGAGTTCAGGATCGATCCCATGCAGGTGCTCCGTGGTGAGTATGCCTATTTCACGCTTCAGCATGGCGACGACTTCCTCGTGGAGGGAATCGACGCTCTCGCTCTCCACCGATGATGTTCTCTCAGCATGAATCTTCACCAGCAATTTCTGACGACGCGTGTACATGATCTCGCGGTGCTTGTTCATCACGTCGTCGTACTGCACGACGTGACGACGAATGTCGAAGTTCCTCCCTTCGACCTTCTTCTGTGCACTCTCGATACTCCTGCTGACCATGCCGTTCTCGAGTGGGACATCGTCGGGGACATTGAGCCGTTGCATCATCGCCTTCAGACGGTCGCCACCGAACAGGCGCATGAGTTCGTCTTCCATCGAGACGAAGAACTGACTCTCACCGGGGTCGCCTTGGCGTCCAGCACGACCACGGAGCTGGTTGTCGATGCGTCGCGCCTCGTGACGCTCCGTTCCAAGGATCGTGAGGCCGCCGGTCTCTTGGATCCCTTCGCCAAGTTTGATATCTGTTCCACGGCCAGCCATATTCGTCGCGATGGTCACCGCGCCTCGCTGGCCTGCTCGTGCAACGATCTCTGCCTCCTTCTCGTGGTGCTTCGCATTGAGCACCGTGTGCGGGATCGCCATCTCCGTGAGCAGCGCGCTCATGGCCTCGGATTTCTCGATGGAGGTCGTACCGATGAGGACCGGCTGGCCCTTCTCGTGCTTCTCCTTCGCGATCTTTGCTGCGGCCTTGAACTTCGCGGCGATCGTTGCGTACACGGCATCGGGTTTGTCGGTGCGGATCATCAGCTGATTCGTCGGGATGGTGATGACAGGCAGTTTGTAGATCGATTGAAACTCCTCTTCCTCGGTCTTCGCTGTCCCTGTCATCCCCGCAAGTTTCTCGAAGAGGCGGAAGTAATTCTGGAAGGTGATCGTCGCGAGTGTCTTGCTCTCGCGTTGCACCTCCACCCCTTCCTTGGCTTCGATGGCTTGGTGGAGACCGTGACTGTATCTGCGGCCGGGCATGAGACGACCCGTGAACTCATCAACGATGATCACTTCACCATCCTTCACGACGTAATCGACGTCGCGTTGGTACATCGCGTGCGCGCGGAGCGCCTGTTCGATGTGATGGACTTCCTCGAAGCCCTTCTCGGTGTAGATATTCTCGACTCCCAGAAGCTCTTCCATTCTCTTGATGCCGTCTTCGGTGAGCGTCGCTGCTTTCTGTTTCTCATCTTTCAGGAAGTGTGATTCCTCCTTGAGTTCATGAATATACTTTGCATAGAGCTGATACTTCAGTGTCGACTCTTCCGCAGGCTGGCTGATGATGAGCGGCGTTCGTGCCTCGTCGATGAGAATCGAGTCCACTTCGTCGACGATGGCGTAGTGCAAGCCTCGCTGCACTTGGCGATCCACTGAGGGCGCCATGTTATCGCGGAGATAATCGAAGCCGAACTCGTTATTGGTGCCGTAGGTAATATCCGACGCGTAGGCTTTCCTGCGGTCCTCATGCTCCAGTCCGTGGATGATCACGCCGACACTCAATCCGAGCGCTTGGTACAGGAGGCCCATCCACTGGCTATCACGTTTCGCGAGGTAGTCGTTCACCGTGACGACGTGCACGCCCTTTCCGGCGATCGCATTCAGGTACGCGGGCATCGTACAGACGAGTGTTTTCCCTTCTCCGGTGCGCATCTCTGCGATGCAGCCACGATGGAGTGCAGCACCGCCGATGATCTGTACGTCGAACGGGACCATGTTCCATGTCAAGGTCTGCGTTCCGATCGTCATCTGCGACCCGACGAGGAGTTCACATGCGCGGCAGGCAACGGCGAACGCTTCGGGGAGAAGCGTATCCAAACTCTCCCCCTTCGTGAAACGATCACGGAATTCTTGCGTCTTCTCTGGAAGCATCGCAAGGGTGAGCGCACGGATCTCTGAGCGTTTCTCCGCTGCACGCACCTGCGTCACGATCGGCGCGAGTTTTTTCAGTTCCTTCTTATTCGGATCGCCGAGGAGTTTATTGAGGACATCGATGACGGTCATGGATGGAGAGGATAGCAGGAAAACGAGTGGGAGGCAGCCCTGTTCTCGATAGGTCCTCCCGAGGCGAACTACTCGAACTGACAATGACCAAGATTTGTCACTTCGAGTAGTATCCTTCGAGGGTGCGTATCGAGAAACTAGATCCAGAACTCCGGCCGCGTATCCATCAACGGGAGCGGGCTTTCTGCCCGCGCACTACTCCAGTCCAAGCGAAGCATGTGTTCCTGTCCGCAGGAGAGTGATGGTGTCACCCTCTTTCTTCAGAAAAACCAACCAGTTCTGACGTAGATGAATATCCCAGATTCCTTTCTTTTCTCCGAGCAATTCGTGGGCCTCATATTTCTGAGGGAGAGGCCAACGTTCGCAGTCGTTCATGAATCGTTCAAAGAGCGTCATATCCCACCCTGCTTTCTTGCATCGCCTCACATCCTTTTCGCACTGATGATGAAAGAAGACTTTCATAACGCACG
>JAHFJR010000007.1:0-40780 GCA_023245775.1 Candidatus Peribacteria bacterium
AAAGGAGCCGAGGGCGTAGGAGGTACCGTTCATGATCGTGAGAGCAGCACCGGAGAGGGTTCCGACCGCATTGAGGTTGGATTTGAATCTCGCGGTGGAGGTGACGGTGAGGGTTCCGGAAGAGGTGAGGTCCTTCTCGGCGTGGAGGATGTTTCCTGAAGCGGTGTTGAGAAGTTTGAGTCCAAGGAAGCCGCTCGTGAGATTGATGACGAGGGCTCCGGTCATCGCATCGCCGGAGGTGTTGACGTAGCGGAGATCCGCTGTCGACTGCTCGAGACCAGTCGCAATCGTCTTATCCAGAGCACAATCAAATTTTCCTGTGACGTTGTTGTAGATCAATTTTGACAAAGTTGAGCTGGTACAATCCCCGAGCCCTGCACCAAAGAAGCTGGAGCCGGAGAGGGAGTTCTTGACGATGAGGGAGCCGGAGAAGGAGCCATTGCTCGAGATGATGAGGTTGGAGCCAGAGATCGTTCCTGCGACGTCGAGTTTTGCTTTGGGGGAAGAAGTGCCGATGCCAAAGGAGCCGAGGGCGTAGGAGGTGCCACTCATGAGAGTGAGGGCAGCACCGGAGAGAGTTCCGATCGCATTGAGGTTGGATTTGAATCTTGCGGTGGAGGTGACGGTGAGAGTTCCGGAAGAGGTGAGGTCCTTCTCGGCATGGAGGATGTTTCCTGAAGCAGTATTGAGGAGTTTGAGTCCGAGGAAGCCAGAGGTGAGGCTGATGGTGAGGGCTCCGGTCATCGCATCGCCTGATTTGCTGACTTTGTTTCCGTTGAGGGTGAGCACGTTGCCGGTACTGAAGGTGCCGGCATTGAGGTCGGATCCACATTCGAACTTCTGAGTAGTGTTGTTGTAGAGGAGTTTCTGACTGGTACCGGTGCAGCTACCTAGGTTGAAGCCATTGATCGTCGAGCCCGAGAGAGAGCCCTTGGAGGTGATGGAGGTTTTGACGAGGAGGGAGCCTGAGATGCTGGCGGAATTGGAGACGGTGAGATTGGCTCCTGAGAGAGTTCCCTTGGTGATGATATTCGAGACAACCGTCAGGGAGCCCGAGAAGGAGCCATTTTGACTGATGATGAGATTGGAGCCGGAGATGGTGCCGAGGACATCGAGTTTGGCCTTGGGGGAGGAGGTGCCGATGCCGAAGGAGCCGAGGGCGTAGGAGGTACCGTTCATGATGGTGAGAGCGGCACCGGAGAGGGTTCCGACTGTGTTGAGGTTGGATTTGAATCTCGCTGTGGAGGTGACGGTGAGAGTTCCGGAAGAGGTGAGATCCTTCTCGGCGTGGAGGATGTTTCCGGAGGCGGTGTTGAGGAGTTTGAGTCCGAGGAAGCCACTCGTGAGATTGATGACGAGGGCTCCGGTCATGGTGTCTCCTTGCTTGCTGACGTACTTCTGAGCACCGAGGGTGAGGACATTGCCTGTGCCAAAGGTGTTCGTGAGGTCAGTGGAGCAAGTGAATTGCTGGGTGGAGGCATTCCAGAGAAGTTTCTGGTTGGTACTAGAACAGGTGGTGAGTCCTGCTCCCGAGAAGGCAGAGGCAACGAAGAGACGAGAGCCGGAGATGGTTCCACTGACTTCAAGTTTTGCTTTGGGGGAGGAAGTGCCGATGCCGAAGGAACCGAGAGCGTAGGAGGTACCATTCATGATCGTGAGAGCGGCACCGGAGAGGGTGCCAACTGTGTTCAGGTTGGATTTGAATCTCGCCGTGGAGGTGACGGTAAGGGTTCCGGAGCTGGTGAGGTCCTTCTCGGCGTGGAGAATGTTTCCGGAAGCGGTGTTGAGAAGGCGGAGTCCGAGGAAGCCCGAGGTGAGATTGATGACGAGGGCTCCGGTCATCGTGTCACCGGAGGTGTTGACGTAGCGGAGATCCGCTGTCGACTGCTCGAGACCACTCGCAATCGTCTTATCCAGAGCACAATCAAATTTCCCTGTGGCGTTGTTGTAGATCAATTTTGACAAAGTTAAGCTGGCACAATCCCCAAGCCCTGCACCAAAGAAGCTGGAGCCGGAGAGGGAGCGCTGGACTCGTAGTGAGCCCGAGAAGGAACCATTTTGACTGATGATGAGATTGGAACCGGAGATGGTGCCTGAGACGTCGAGTTTTGCTTTGGGGGAAGAAGTGCCGATGCCAAAGGAACCGAGGGCGTAGCTCGTGCCGTTCATGATGGTAAGGGCAGCACCGGAGAGAGTTCCGACCGTGTTCAGGTTGGATTTGAATCTCGCGGTGGAGGTGACGGTGAGGGTTCCGGAGCTGGTAAGGTCCTTCTCGGCGTGGAGGACATTGCCTGAAGCGGTGTTGAGGAGTTTGAGTCCGAGGAAACCAGAGGTGAGGCTGATGGTGAGGGCTCCGGTCATCGCATCGCCTGATTTGCTGACTTTGTTTCCGTTGAGGGTGAGCACGTTGCCAGTACTGAAGGTGCCGGGGTTGAGATCGGATCCACATTCGAACTTATTGGTGGAATTGTTGAAGAGAAGCTTCTTCGTAGAACTACTGCAGGAACCAAGGTTGAAGCCAGAGATGGTAGCACCCGAGAGAGAGCCCTTGGAGGTGATGGAGGTTTTGACGAGGAGTGAGCCTGAGATGCTGGCGGAATTGGAGACGGTGAGATTGGCTCCTGAGAGAGTGCCCTTGGTGATGATGTTTGAGACAACCGTCAGCGAGCCCGAGAAGGAGCCATTCCTGCTGATGATGAGAGTGGAGCCGGAGATGGTGCCGAGGACATCGAGTTTTGCTTTGGGGGAAGAAGTGCCGATGCCAAAGGAACCGAGGGCGTAGGAAGTGCCATTCATGAGAGTGAGAGCGGCACCGGAGAGAGTCCCGACGGTGTTCAGGTTGGATTTGAATCTCGCGGTGGAGGTGACGGTGAGGGTTCCGGAAGAGGTGAGGTCCTTCTCGGCGTGGAGGATATTGCCGGAAGCGGTGCTCAGAAGGCGGAGGCCGAGGAAGTCGGCCCCGCCGATGAGACTAATGATGAGGGCTCCGGTCATCGTTCCACCGGACTTTTGGATGTAGCGGAGGTCTGCAGCAGTCTGGGTGAGGCCTGTGCTGCTTCCGCTGTCATCGGACCAGCTGAGGTGACCTGCTCCATCGGTCTTCAGGACCTTGCCGGAAGCAGAACCATCGGAGCTGGGGAAGGTGTAGGTGACGGAGTTGAGGGTGAGTGTGGAATTGAACCTAGCATTGCCATCGAAGATGGCGGAGCCGGTGACGGTGAGGAGACGTTCCGCGTGGAGGACGTCTCCGGAAGCAGTCCCACGGATGATGAGACCGAGTCCGTTATAGTTGATGGAGAGAGCCCCCACCATGGTGTCGCCTGAGACATTCACGTAGGCACTATCAGCATCGGAACTGGAGAGGCCAGAGGAGGTCGTGCTTGTTGAAGAGGAACTCGTCACTCCCCCACCGCCTCCGGAGAAGCGACGAGACTCGGAGTCAGAGAAAGATTTCCTACCAACGCCACTCTGATGGGCATAGGTATTGGAGAGTAGTGCGATGGGATCCTGCCAACTGATGCGACCATCGACGAAGGTGAGGACTTCCCCAATGTGAGCAGCCGCCACGATCATCTTTGAAAGAACCGGTACCGTGCCAAGCGACTCCCCTGCAGCAAAAGTCTTCGTCATGCTCGGCAGGATTGTCTGTGCCAATATTGTCTGATGTTTCTTCGCCGTCACGATCCTCCTCGCGGGAGGCCCGAGAACTGTCACGCTCTCTACATGTTCCTTGCGCTCTGGAGAAATTGCCTTCCCTCCTTCCTCGCGAAAAGTGGCAGGAGGCGACTGAACAAAAACCGTCCCATCGGAAGGCAGAAGCATCACAAGATAGATGCCAAGAAGGAGCCGAGCCAGAGACGTTCGTTGTGTGTGCATGGATGTGTATTTTTCGTCCTCTCGCGCGGTCCTCTTATCGCAGAGAGAGAATCTTGTTATTTTAGCAGAAAGAAGCCATTTTTACTAGGGTGTAATATATAATATTTTGTCTATTTTGCAATGATTTTTCTTCTCAAGAGGACTCTTCCCATTTTGCGATCATTCTGTTCTCATCATCTATTTCCCACACTGTTCTACCAAGATCCAGAACGATCTTCATGGCTTCCCTCTGAGAGGAAGGAGAAGAAAGAATACTGGATGCGATAGGAATGACTGCTGCGGCAAGATCAAGAGTTGTGGAATGGGGACATTCTTCCCCCATCCCCCATGACAGAGTCCCTCTCATTCCTTGACAATGTGATTCTCGAGTACGTGAAAGGTGATACTGATGTGACAGAACATCCGATTGAACAAACTGGATCGATGTTCAGCAAGATTCAGAATCTCTTTGGAGGAGCGAGAAATCGAAGGCAACGACATGGATTCAGCCACACCGAAGCACTGGAATCTCGACTCGTACCATCCGGTATGACTCTTGATCCTGCCGTGTTAGATGCACTAGTAGCCGCCCACCTCAGCATTGAAAATACGGGGACACCAGCAGAGGTTTCAGCCCTACAGAAAGCCATAGAAGCACTGCCAAGTGCGAATGATCTACAGACGCAGATTCATGCAGTCGATCTCCATACGGTGTCGCTGCAGACAGAGCTCGGTGTGACAGAGAAAGAGCGCGATACCGCAAAGATCACACGCGACACACTGCTCGCTGCTCCGGTGATGACGACCGAGAAGGTGACAACGCTCATCCCCGTCAATTTCAGTGCTGTGAGTGCAGGGAACAAGGCGAACGGTACGAAGATTGCTCTCCCTGAAGCAGGAACAGTGAAGGTTGAGAGTGGAGGCTTCACTCCTGTCTCTGTGACCGCTGAGGGAACAATCCGAACGGGAGAGAACCAAGGACACCTCATCCTCTCCTTCCTCACGCCGACCGAGGTGGAGTCGGTCACCGTACGCCAGGTGAGTGGATCAGGGAAATCACTCTTGAACCTAGGCGATGGCTACATCAGGCTCTCTGGTGGCACGGAGGTGATCCCTGTTGGACGAACCATCTCCAACATCATCATTGTCGTCTACCAATCATCGATGTACGAAGTCGTGTCCTTCACGGTGCGAACTGAGCAGACGAAGCAGATCCCATCTCCGACGTACAGAGCGACACTCGCCACTGCAGAGAAAACACTCACCGATGTGCAGGTTCATCTCGACGATCTTCAGAAGCGCATCGACGATGACCTGAGGACGAAAACATCACTGGTGACAACAGCGAAGAAACAACAGATCCTGACGGAGCGACTGGCAGCCGCACAGAGCGAGGTCGCAAAGGCGACGATAGAAGCAGAGGTAGCAAAAGCTACTTCAGCCCTACAAGAAGCCATAAAGATCGCTACAGTTCAGACACCATCTGGTCCGAGCGTCCTCTCGTTTCAGCGTGTCAAAGATGGAGTGCTCCCCGAGAAGATCGAGCTGGACATAGGGAGCGATGTCCATGTCAAGGTCCTCACGAGTGACGCACGCGGTGTCACGGTGAAGCAAGGCATCGTGAGCTCGGGACCGAACGGCATGGATCACCTCATCGTGCAATTCGTCGGAGGATCGCGTCTCGTCCGTGAACTACGAATGCACACGTTCACGTCAGCGACTGGCGGGAAGATCGGATTCAGTCTCGGCGACACCAATACGTACATGGAACTCCCTGTCTCAGGCATCCTGCACTTCGAGACACCGATCGAAACCGAGCAGATCAGTTTCATCGCTCGAGGAGGCCAAGGAGCTGGGATGGAGAGCATCACGGTGGAACCGAAGAGCGAGATCGTAGAGGCACCAAAACCGCACTGGCAAGAATCATCGAACTGGATGCAAACGCTGATCAACCGAAAGGAGAATGTATACGTGTCAGCAGAAGGGCAATCTACGGATGCTGATTTCAGAGTCACATCGTTCAATCCCAATGCAGGTCAATTCCATCGGTATGAATTTGGTTCCACGGGTGCCAGTCTCGAATTCGTCGGAGTGGGGTACATCGGTGAGAACGGTGTGTCGCAGGTTCCAAGCGAGTTTGTCACGGTCCTCCCGAATGGCAACGGGTGCATCATCAAACCGAACGCACCGATGTCACTCGTCTTCAATGTCCATTTTACGGATGGACGACACGGAGGGGGTGCGTACTCGGTGCGCGTCGCGCAGTCGGGAGTGACGGAGGCAGATGTGGTGGGTGTGCCGGGCGTCAAGCTCGTCGCAGGTGCGATTCAGATTCGCAAAGATGAACGTACGGAAGGCTTTGGGCAGCCCATTCTCGAGGTCACCAGTGGCGTGACGCCGCAGATGGCGGCAGGCCACATCATGAACATCATGTGGGGTATCAGGAATGTGGGTGATGGGAGTGCGGGGCAGACTCTGCGACTCCGTGCAGGTTTCACGGGGACGTCTGCAGATGGGCTCCTCAGAGAGATTGCAACATCCTTCCGAGGATTCGAGACGAAGACGCTCTCGACGAATATTGTTGTGCCCGGCGATCCTCAGTCCGATCCGCAGCATCCACGCCGCCCACTCATCACGCTGCTCCGTGTGAACCAAGACGGCACGGAGGAAGTCATCGGCCAAGTCGCAGGGACACTCCCCTTCCAGGGACCGAAGAGTACGATGGACATTCGGGCAGAGACGCAGGCGAGAGCAACGGCCCTCGCTTCTCTCCCGATGTACGGCCCAGATGGTGTGACGGTGGTGGGGATGGGGGGAGGGATTTCTCCAAAAATTGCAAGCACTGATACTCAATTTGACGTCCCAATCGAAGGAGTAAGCATTGAGATGAATAAAAGTTCAATCGAGATTGTGGAAAAACCGAACAGCAAAAATACGATGATTGTTGTTATTTATGGATCAAATCAATTTCCAGAGCAAGTAGATAGTATTGGGAAAAGTATTATTGGCTTTGATAAATTAGTTGTAAATTTAAGAAAGGAATATAAAGAAGTATGGCCTGTTTCACCTGGAGAAAACCCGAGTGTAGGCATAAGGGGATTAGTCTCCGATTTTCATGTGGAAGCAACAGATCAACTTCAAACTATAGAAAACTTGATAAGCTCAAGAGTAAAAAATAATTCGGAAATTAAGTTCATTGTTCTTGGGGGCTACAGCTGGGGAGGAGGAGATGTATATAAAATTGCTGAATGGATTAGTGGAAATAAATTATTAAGACTACAAATTGCGGGGACTTTTTATGTTGATGCCATCAAAACACCGAACGAAACACTTTTAACCTACGAACCTGAAAATAGGTTACCAATTGGCACAATGGCAATGCTTAATTTGTATGAATCTCAATCAAAAAAAACAATACAGGATCCAATAGGAATGCACGGATCTGAAATCATAAGCGCTATTCCGCAAATGCGTGAAATATCACAAACAGACTATGACATTTCGGGGGATACATTGAATCACGGTAATATAGACGAACATTCTGTTGATACGATAGTAAATTTTATTCATAGACAGGTAAAAATCTCGCTATAATTTATGTGCCTTCCTAATGAATCTCTGTAATCCCATAGAGCACATGTCTAATAATTCTCGAGAGATTGGCACAGTAAGCATATCTATCAAAAAATTCTGGCTATACATGATATTTTACACATTCCTCTCTTGGTTTAGCTTTATCCTAGTAACAGAAGGTTGGAGTATTTTTTTTCCAATTATTGTAGGAGGAATCTTCTGCGGATGTTTCATATTTATTACAACAATTCTATCTATCAAAAATTCAAATAAAAAAATGAGAATTGATACACATCTTTTCTGTCTAGTTTTCATACTTCAGATCATGGCTATGTTATCCAATATCAATGATTGTGGAGATAACGCGGGCTCCTTCAATTTAATACAAAAAATAATTGATAATAGGATTTGCTCTCATGCACCAATACCAATTCTATTTACAACCTCTATCATATTTCTAATAGGTTACTTGGTAACATTTCTATACTTTTGGCTAAAGCCCTTTGTTCGACAATGAACAAACAATCTAAAAACTACTGGCTTGGCCTGATCATTGGCGCTGGCTTCGGTCAGCTCTTGCTCTCAGCTACTTTCCGACATTCTGTATCTATGGAATTATTTTTGTTCTGGCCGCTTTTATTCCCTTTGACTGGAGCTTTGGGCGGAATGAAAGTCTATAAAAAACTAGGTGAAAATGCTCCAAAGACAATTCCTTCAATTTTTATATTCTGTCTCTTGGCCGGAGCAATATTTACTTTTTCTGGTATTCGAGAAAAAGTAATCGAATGGAATCATGAAAAAACCTTTACTCAAGAGGTATCTCTCGATCCAAATAGTACGTTGATCTTGAAAAGATTCTCATTGTCAGATGGCTTTGACAATGAAGATAGTCTTGCAATGCATTTTGCAACAAATGAAGGAAATACCAAAGAAATTCTCGGCTACTACAGTCAAAATCTTCTGAGAAAATCTTGGAAAGAAGAATGGGTACTGGGGGACAGTGCATGGTTTACAAAAAAAGAAAAAGGACATCTTTATGGACTAAAAATTGTTCTCAACCCTGAGAGCAATAAAAAATATTCGATCTTCTTCTCGATACATTAGTGCGAAAAATATTTCAAATTTGGCAAAGGATGCAACCCATTCCACCTAAGAAAAGGTTGCTTGGTGCGATATTCGGACTATTGCTGATTTCTATCATACTTTTCATTCCATGTCATACACCTAGTTTTTTGGAATATCTCATAGGTTCAAAAACAACTGAAATTTTGAAAGCAATCATTACATTAATCGCACTTGGAATTAATTTTCCAACATTGATTTTCGCTCCTCTATTTGGACGATTGATATGGGTGATAAGCGCAATAATCTGGGCGGATCTTCTGCCGCTGTGGATTGCAATCCTAAAGGAAAAAAATTGGGAATTTGGAATTTGGATTGGCCTATATATAGCGATAAGCATCGCTACAGGGAGATTCTTCGTTCCATTTCTATTTATGTCGTGTGCATAAGGAGAGCTTTAAACAGCTTTCTTCGGAACATTGGTCACGAGAGCCTCTCTCATCGGAAGCTCGAAGAAGAATGTTGTCCCCTTGCCCTCGACGCTGTCGAACCAGAGCCTTCCTCCCTGACCCTCGATAACACCCTTGGCCACGTACAAGCCAAAACCATTGCCTTCGGCGGTAAGATCTTATCATCGTCATCAGTAATCTATTCTGTTACAGTCCTCACAATGAGATCACAACTTCTTAGAATTTTCTTCGGTGCTTTGCTGGGTCTTTCGCTGTCACTCCTGATCTATGTCATTCTTTTTGAGCATCTTACACTCTTTCTCATGTTGCCGGTGTTCCCGATCATCGGAACAGGTATAGGAATATTGCTCGGGTCAATAAAAAAACTACCACCAATGAAAATATATCTATCTCTAGCCATTTTCACTGCCATTTTTGCTATCAGCATTGGCTGCATAAAATTAAAAGATGAATTTTTGCGTAGACAAAGAGAATCCATTGCTGCGTCGATAGCTCAGATATTCCCAGGTGCGGATATTGTAAAAATCACCTACGAAAAGGGAAATGGTTGGGAAATACCGCCCAATGTAGATGTACATATATCAAAAAAAACCACACGCGATGAAGTGTCGCATTTCTATGCTGCATACTTTGAAAAAAACGGTCAGGCTCCATGGCAAGATATGTCTGCTGATGGACGAGGGAGAAAGTGGCAGAATAAAAACATTGCTGTCTATCTCAATTATAATAACTACAAAGATAAGGGCCCTGAGGACTACAAGATCGGAGTAGATTTCTACGGATCATGGATCGCACAAGTGTTAGCATTTCAATCTTTTCACAAAGAATTGCTTCCTCTTTGAAACAAAGTATGGAAGTGACGATCACTACACAATAGAGAATAATAACGAAGTATTAGCTTCACTGCTTTCTTTCATTCAAACTTGTACCATGCAGAAATGATATGAAACTACTTCTCCATATATGGCGCACCACTGGCTTGATTTCAAAGAAAGAAAGATTCTTTGGCCTGCTCTTTGGCCTGTTTTTACTGCTCATCTTACGACTCCCCTGCCTCCTACAAAACATGGAAGGATATGGATTCTTCACACTGAAGTCTCATAGCATTGATCTAGCCATGCATGCGCTGATTTTTTCAGTATTCGTTCTAGACTTTCCGACCTTGATCCTACTGCCACTTGTTCAAGGGGCGATATGGATTGTACAACCACTATTTTGGATGTTTTTCCTACATTTCTACTGTGCAGTACTGCGATACAAGCATTGGGAACTGGGGATCTGGATAGGTGTCTACCTCGCAATCGGCGGAGCATTTGCAACGATGTTCTCTTGGGCTGCTTTTCTGCCCTGCTAGCTGCATCAACTTTTTGGGAGAGCCTCTCTCATCGGAAGCTCGAAGAAGAATGTCGTTCCCTTGCCCTCGACGCTATCGAACCAGAGCTTTCCTCCCTGACCCTCGATAGCACCCTTGGCCACGTACAAGCCAAAACCATTGCCTTCGGCGGTATTTCGTACATTGCTCGCGCGATACATTTTGCCGAAGATCTTATCCTGTTCGGCCTTCGGGATACCACAACCGGTGTCGCTGACCTTGCCATGCATCATGCCATTCTCGATCGTGAGTTCCATCGTCACCGTGCCTCCTGCCGGTGTGTACTTCACCGCATTCGTGAGGAGGTTTTCGATCGTCATACGCGTGTAGCGCTTATCGAGGAGTACCGTGGGTAGGCTGTCTGGCATTCGTTTGATGAAGTGCAGTTTCTTCTCCTCGATCGTCGGTTTGATGACATCGAGGATCTCGGTGAAGAACGCATGCAGATCGAGCGGCTGCGGCTCAAAATTGATCCTGCCAAGTTGGATACGCGATACATCGAGGATCATCCCGGTCAGATCTGCGAGGTTCACGGCCATGTTGTGCATCGTTTTGGTCTCTGTTGCCTGCTCCGGCTTCAGCTCGCCTAAGTCACCATCGAGCATGGATTCCAGATTCCACCGGATGGCTGTGATCGGCTTCCCCAGCTGATGGGCGACGATGCCAAGGAGTTCATCTTTCTGTCGGTCGAGGTCTTCGACTATGTTGACTCTTTGCTGCCACACTTTGACAAGAAAAATAGTTAAAGCACTAAGCAGAAGCAAAAGGAAAATTATAAAAAATGCAAAAGGTATAAATGTTGCTGTAATTAAGCTTATATAATCACTAACGTCGACATCTAAACCTAGAATAGCGATTACCTTGCCCTTATCTTTAATTGGGGCATAACCTGACAGAGTTGTACCCCACTTATCAATAACAGGCTCAGTATCAGTGATCGGATAATTTCTAGCACCATCCCGTAATGCTGGGGTGCCAGAAACATCATAATCATCGCCAGGAGTTGCGAGTGCATCCTCACTATCAATCTGACCATCTTCATTCAAATCAAACTTAGCATTTGGATCTAGGGAATCTGCATCTGCTATAAATCGATCAGAATCAAAATCTGCAGTCGGCTGTAACAAATATGCAAAACGTACATTCTTATTTACATTTCTAATCGACTGAAGCGTGCGAACAACACGATTATAAGCTTGTGTGCCGACAGCTTCTGGACCTTGGATACTATAAAGATCCACAAAACGAAACTGTAAAGCAGCCGTGGAAACAATAGATACAAGCCTCTCCTTCAATCTATCCTCTAGGATATTCTTTGTTTGATTATATAAACCAATACTAATTACTGTACTGATTGAAGCACAAATACAAAGCATCGCATAGCTAGAGGTACGATAGGTAAATTTAAAACTGCCCAAAAATATTTTTTTATTTTTTTTATTCGAAACCATCTTTTCATTATATCATATTTCCAAAATTTTGGGAACTATCGCTATTTCACAAAATAAGCGACGAGAAGTTCGTTCTGCTTCGAAAATTGTTCTTTGTTATATCCACTAAAAATTTGGCATTTTCTAAACTTAGATTTTTTTGACATTTCTTTGATTTGCTCAGGGTAAAAAATATGCAAATTTAGTTCTACCAAATAAGTTTTCTTATTTTTTCTTATGAGAGTGAATTCATCCAGTGTTCTTTTTTTATTGTCATAAAAATAAAAATTTTTAATCAGAATTTTTTCAATTCTTTTTTCGATAATCTCAATATCACTATTAACAGGATTTTTATATGGTGAAAAGAAATCTGTAATAAAAATACCGTCCTTTTTAAGCCAATTCCTTATTCTACCAAGCAATTTTGTGGATTTCTGCACATCAAATTGTGTCAAGAAAGAGAAAGGAGCAATTATTGTATCAAATCGCTCTTTACCGAATTCTACAGAAAATACATCTCCAATAATTAAATTGCTTCTACTGACTTTTGGAAATTTTTTTTTCACCATATCGGTCATAGTCTTTGATCGATCAATGCCAATAATGTTGCCATTAATATTAATTAACTTAGAAAAAATGCGACCAGTGCCCACACCTAGATAGAGTACACTTCCTTTTTTTGCCATTTTTTTATAAAAATCTATATCACCTTTATTTCCTCTATAAGCCATATCATAAATTTCGGCATGCATATACAAAGATTCAACATCATCCTTGATTGCAAATAAATTTGATAATTCTTTGGTAAGAAAAAAATTTTCTACCTTCCTCGAAGCCTGCATTAAATTTTCTATAGCAGCCATAGGATAGGGAATCTAATAAATGGATTTAGATAGTACCTTATTCTATATTTATTACTAACACTGTGACGAATCCTATTCTAATAAAATAGTACTTAAATCCACATCAAAACATAAAATGCCTGCTGTTGAACCATCTTTTCTAAAGATTGGTGCAGAGCCCGAAATAGAAGATCCCCATTGATCCAGAGGAAAGATTGCATAATTGGCACGTTTTATTTTCGAGAAATAAGCATGGAACATCGAGTCATCATATATGACACCTGGCCACGCATTGGCATCGGAAGGAGTCATGGGTGAAAAATCTCCAAAGCTCTTAAACGAACTAGGTAAGTTGTAGTTCATATCTGCATCTACCACAAACTCAAACAGGTCGGGATCTTGTGTTGGCCGAACAACATACGCAAATGTAATGAATGGATTCTGATTCCTGATCTCATTCAATCTCTTAAAAACCCTCTGATAGGCTTCTTTCTTCATATCCTTCGCCCAATGAAGCTGATCCAAGTCTTCGGCATGAAAATCATTGACCGTCGTCACAGCAATAGCCTTCAACCTCTCTCCTGTCTGTTCGATGATGATGTCTCTCTTGTAGGAGTAGACGCCATAGACAATGACGGAGATGCACAGAGACAGAAAGAAAAACCAGAGGAAAACAATTCTCTTGTGAACTTTTGCAGCCTCAAAACATTCCAGTATCAGCGATCGATTGACAGCGCCAAACCTGATCACAACAAAGAGAAAGAAGAAACCGATGAATGCGAAAAGGGGCGAAAAAGATTGAGCTGAAATCTTGTCTACCTCACTTGCAAACATGTCGATCCCGAGAATCGCGATTGCCTTTCCGGATGCATCATAAATAGGAGAAAAGCCCGAGATCAGATGTCCCCATTGATCCGTACCAAAGTCGGATACAGGCTTGGCGAATGCCTGCGACATGATGGGGAACGTCGTGATGTTGTACGGTTCGCCGGGATAATTCAGCTGATCCGCCGCATCGATCTTGCCATCCACGTTGATATCTTTCTTCACATTCGGATCAAGGGAATCGGCATCCGCAACAAAGGCATACATTTTAGGATTATCGGTGTGGCGCATGATGTAGGCATACTGAATATTTTCATTCGCGCGGCGGATGAGGTTGAGCGTTGCGATCAACTTCGCATACTCCGGCTTCTTGCTATCCTCCCGAGTTCGGACGGCATCAATATCCTTTGCATCTAACTGCAGTGCGCCTGTGGCCGCGATCGAGAGTACTTGCTGCCGAATGCGCTCTAGATTCAGCTCTCGATTGCTCTGATAGAGTCCATACGTCATCACGCCACTGATCAATGCGAAGAGGATGAATGCGGCGATGGATTTCTTGCTCAAGATGAACTCACGAATATTGGAGAGAATGTGTGTCTTCAGAGGAACTTTTTTAGGGGGAGGGAGGGGGAAGGTGGGGCAAGTGGAAGCCTTGAGCTGCTGCTGCCAGAGGGATTCGAAATGCGTGCGTTCCGACTGGGCAAGATCGGGATAGCGGAGGAGGCAGGCGGTCTGCTCGGTGAAGTTGATGCAAGCAATGAGGCCATGGACGATCGTTTTCTCGAACGTCATGGGGTACTCATCGGCGGGGAGGAGGAAGGTTCTGCGATATTCGAAGGCGTCACGAGATTGGAACCTGCGAGCGAGAGGGGTGTCGGGGGCGAGAATGCGCTGGAAGATCTTGCGGTATTGGCGCTTGCGGAAGTAGTCGACACGGAAGATGCGGAGGGGGTCATCCTCGGCTCGGGTGAGGACGGGAGTGAAGGTGAGGAGTTCCTGACCCGTGTCGAGGAGTTTCATGTAGGCCTTCTGGATGCCTTCAAGACCGTGAAAGTACTCCATGTCAGGACGGTGCTTGTCGTGCGTGAGAGAACTGATGAAGGATTCGAAGTCGTGGTGACGACGGTCAAGCTGTTCCTTCCTCTGCTTCGTTTCTCGCTGCATGGACCTGAGGACAGCATCGAGCGAGTCGATGCTGTAGCGGGGTTGATCATTGATGATCTCCTTCTTCGCGATCTTGCGGGAGAGGAGCTTCTTCATCGCTTGGTCGAGGACTCCTGTCGATTTGCCGGTCTTACTGGCAAGCTCTCGAATGGTGAAACTATCCTCCTCCATCAGCTTCCGTAGGATCAACATCTCGGTTGCTGAGAAGCCCGATTCGCTGAGATAAGCCTCAATGCCTGCGGGAAGGGAGGAATTCATCAAACCTGTACTCTATACTGGTTTTAGGTGATGTCAAGAGAAGAATTGGCAAAAAATGAAAAAGTGGTACCATGCAAATCATGTGGATTGCCATCATTGCAATGGCGTTTTATGCACTTGAGATTTCTATTACAGATCTCAAGCTCTCTCAGATTTCTCCACGACTGCTCACGCTGATCTATTCCTTGGGAGTTGCGCTCGTATCGCTGATCAGTCTCCTCATAGAACCTGCCCATTCAGGTGCACCGAATGTGAATCAAATCACGTTCATCGTCCTGATGGTTATCGCTTCCTTCATTGGAGCAAGTGCACACTTTGAGGCGCTGCATGGAGGTATCGGCACGGCAAAACTCACACTGGCATACGCCTTCTTGCCTGTTGCAGGGGCCCTTCACTCCGTGATCTTCAAGAAAGAGATCCCCAGCCTAGGCTTGGTCGCTGCATGGCTCCTCGCTGTGCTCTCCCTG
Source organism: Candidatus Peribacteria bacterium (assembly GCA_023245775.1). Taxonomy (GTDB): domain Bacteria; phylum Patescibacteriota; class Gracilibacteria; order Peribacterales; family Peribacteraceae; genus SICN01. Next base: position 15,319 of record JAHFJR010000007.1, read on the forward strand.
TACCTCGTCAGTATTTCAAAGCCGATCTCGCTGTCTTCGGTGCGATAGATGTTGTTGCAAAATTGTGCACAGTATCCACCTTGGTTCATAACCGATAAAACGCTACGAATCGAATGATAATAAAGAGCACGATTAAAGCAAAAAAATACGAGAAAGGTCGAAAACTCTGCAGGGTGAACTCCTGCAGTTTTTTAGATGTCATATCAACAGCGAGAATACCTGCGATTGTTCCGTCGATATTCTTGATCGGGGCATAGCCCGTTATCACGCTTCCCCATTTATCTGTATATGGTTTTTCATTTGCAATCGGTGCCACATATTTCTCATGCATGAGTGCATCCATTTCCACTACATTGTATTGCAAACCAGGATATCCGAGCTGATCCGCTTCATCGATGAAGCCATCTCCATTGGTATCAATCTTCGCAAAGGGATCAACCGCATCTGCATCTGCAACAAACTCAAATAGACCTTCTTGTTTGAAATCCGTCGGACGCACAATGTAGACATAGATCACCTGATCATTCTGATGACGAATATGACGAAGCGTATGTATGACTCGGAGATAGGCTGCCTTTTTCGAATCACGGAGAATATGCAATTGGTTGATATCCTGAGCATCAAACTGTAATGCACCAGTGGCTGCAATCGATGTTACTTTCTCGCGAATCCGCTGAAGGCTGATCTCTTCGGTATATCGGTACATCCAAAATGTCATGATGCTGGCAATAAGCGCAAAACAAATCAATGTCACGACACTTTTCTTGCTCAAGAAAAACTCTCGCGCGTTGGAGAGAATCCGTGTCTTCAGAGGAACTTTTTTAGGGGGAGGGAGGGGGGAGGTGGGGCAAGTGGAAGCCTTGAGCTGCTGCTGCCAGAGGGATTCGAAATGCGTGCGTTCCGACTGGGCAAGATCGGGATAGCGGAGGAGGCAGGCGGTCTGCTCGGTGAAGTTGATGCAAGCAATGAGGCCATGGACGATCGTTTTCTCGAACGTCATGGGGTACTCATCGGCGGGGAGGAGGAAGGTTCTGCGATATTCGAAGGCGTCACGAGATTGGAACCTGCGAGCGAGAGGGGTGTCGGGGGCGAGAATGCGCTGGAAGATCTTGCGGTATTGGCGCTTGCGGAAGTAGTCGACACGGAAGATGCGGAGGGGGTCATCCTCGGCTCGGGTGAGGACGGGAGTGAAGGTGAGGAGTTCCTGACCCGTGTCGAGGAGTTTCATGTAGGCCTTCTGGATGCCTTCAAGACCGTGAAAGTACTCCATGTCAGGACGGTGCTTGTCGTGCGTGAGAGAACTGATGAAGGATTCGAAGTCGTGGTGACGACGGTCAAGCTGTTCCTTCCTCTGCTTCGTTTCTCGCTGCATGGACCTGAGGACAGCATCGAGCGAGTCGATGCTGTAGCGGGGTTGATCATTGATGATCTCCTTCTTCGCGATCTTGCGGGAGAGGAGCTTCTTCATCGCTTGGTCGAGGACTCCTGTCGATTTGCCGGTCTTACTGGCAAGCTCTCGAATGGTGAAACTATCCTCCTCCATCAGCTTCCGTAGGATCAACATCTCGGTTGCTGAGAAGCCCGATTCGCTGAGATAAGCCTCAATGCCTGCGGGAAGGGAGGAATTCATCAAACCTGTACTCTATACTGGTTTTAGGTGATGTCAAGAGAAGATGAAGAGGGAAACTTCGTCTTCCCATGAGGGGAAGATCCCTTTTCGAACCATGCAGAAAAAGTATAATACAACACTCCTATGGAAATAAATCCAGTCCCTCTTCACATTCCAGAGAGCAAGAACCAGGTGAACCGGCCGGACGTGCATGCGCGGATGCATGAGCTGAAGTATGAAGCACTCGCTGCACAAACAGCGGAAATGCTGGCTTGCAACATCGATGAACTCCGACAACGCGGATGCGCTGGAAACAACGATACGACCGATGATCTGCGAGCTCAGAGCGAAAGCGATTTCATGGCTTTTCTTGAGCGTGATCACCGGAAATCCCCTGCCTTCAAACGCATGCTCTATCAGCAAGCCGTGCGATGGGGAGTCTACGCAGGCAGCATCGTGGTCAATGAGAAGCGCGATTGGTCGGTTCGCCGTGAAACCCCCTGGGAGAGCCTTCGACTCCATGCTGGATTTCATAAGCTGGAAGAAGTGATTGCAAGGGACTTCACCGATCCTCGAGAAGGAAGGCTGTATCACCTCCATCTGGGATCTGGCGATAACAGTCAGGTGTACTTGGGGAATAAGGACAAACGAACCATCGAAACCCACCTCGGAACCCAGAAGCGCTGCGAGGCCTGGGAACAGATGGGATTCGGCGATAAGCTCTACTCTTCTCTCGACCGCCTCCTAGAGCAATTTGTTCTACCGGAGAAAGTCGATAGCCCAGCCACCGCCATCATCATTCGCGTTCTGACCGAGGCCATCCAGCATCAACTCGGGTTGCGCTGGTCGGGGAAAGAAGGAGTAGACCGTGATCTGAATATCATCTTCGAACTTCTAGCCGATACGAAAACATTGCTGAGAGACGTGCATTTCCCAGAGGCAATCCCCGGTGCATTCGCAACACTCGAACTCTCGGAACGCTTCCCAGCGGATCACCCTGTTGGTGTCCTCACGATGCACGAGAAACAGGACGCATGCCTCGAAGCCTACAAAGTACTGCTCAGACTGGCGGGAGAACCAACGAATATCGTGGATCTGGAAATTCAGGAGATGGAGGAGCACAACGCCCGTACCAAGCTGGGGAAAATCAAAGACTTGATCAAGCGTGCAAAAAAGTGCGAGAAAGGAAGTGCTGTGCAAATTTTTGAGATCCTCGCGCAGGAACTTCGAGTCATCGTCCCAGCGGAAGAGAGGGCCGCTCCACTGAGAAGCTTCGCCGATCTGAGGCAAGCCATCTCCCATGCCAAGAAACACCTCTTCTATGCACACCAGAGTGCTCCCAAGGAATCGGAAAGAATGCAAGCGCTCGCAGTACTGGAGAAAGCACTACCGACAGACGAGGGTCCATCGGTGGACCTTGAGCAGGCCATCCGAACATTCCGCGACAGAACGCATGCGGAGGAGAGAGCGATATCGATCGAGAGTATCGGTGATCTGTTGATCGTTCTGGCTCAAGCGAAAGAATCGACAGAGAGTGAACTCACACAGTTCATCGAGAACAAAAAAACACCAACGGCATCTGATAAGACGTTGATCAGAACGAGAATGCTGCGATGGATCAAAACACAGCTGGAGCACTGCGGCATGACCCAACCGCCGAGAAAACTGCTCACGCTCTCCCAGAGAAACATCAATGTGCTCGCTCAGAAACGTCGCAATGCCAAAGCATCTCAGGAAACAGATGCAAGCGTAGGACAACGAAAACCCCATTCGTTCTGGACCGACCGCGAGAGCACACGCATGGGGGGACTCTCTATTGCCGATGATATCACCACGATGTCCCTCATCGAGCGACTGAAGATGGAAATATCAGGAATACCGGAAGAGAGACTCTTACTTGCCATTTTTGGCAAACAGACACAGGAAGGAAATGAAGGGGATCACAGCTTGAAAGGAATCGCCACGCGTGCTGATCGTCATCCTGGGTCCTTCGAACTGCTCGGTGACTACTTCGACCCCACATTCACGCGCGCCATACGGGAACAGAGACAATACAAGAATCTCCCCGAGGATCCCTATCGCAAGCGTCCGGTCTTCCAAGCGAATCACCGCAGCGTGATCAGTCCCATCGTTCTCGCTGGTAGATCACACACGTATGTTCGAGAAGGAGTACCACGCGATGCCCACGTGAGGCTGAACGGAGAGCTCTCGCGCTGCGAGAGTGCGATGTGCGAGGGGTACAACGTACGACGGAAGGGAACGACTCTGACCATCTCCAAAGCATCTCATGCAGACCTCGGAGAATTCGTGCTGGACATCACGTCGCAATTGGATCTGAACGAACGCCCTCACTCATTCCTCAAGAATTTCGTCCCGGGAAGATTCGGAGAGTTGTCGCAGATCTTCCCCGCAGAATCCGTGCACGTGCTGTCGGCGATACGCTCGGACTCGCACCTTCCGGATGCACAGGCATTCGCCTCGCACATTCAAGACGCCCTTGGGATCCTCGCACCCGGAGGGTGCCTGGTGAGTGAGGGCATCGAACAATCCTACACCCAGATTCTACGCCTCGTCTCCATCCAAGATCAGCATGAATTCTGCGTACGCGTGGGCATCGATTCGGTATCGCACAAACCGATCCTACTGTTCATTCAACGACGTCATCCGACGAAGGGATTCATGAACGATACACATCGAGAACGCATCTGGGGCAACAAACTCATCTTCGTGGCTCCGGAGACATTGATATCGCTGCGGCCTGACATCGAGATCGAGAGGAGTGTACGAGAGCACCTCGCTGCCTGCCTATCATCTTCCGATGGTTTTCGAGCGATTCAACACGTCCTCACGTACCACGCAGATGGAAAGAGCAACACGAAGGCTCAGCGTATCCTCATCGCAGCGACCGCGAACCGTCTCTTGCTGCAGCATCCACATTGCATCGATGCAGCATTCGTCGCGCTACTGAAAGAGCAACTCTTGCCGACACTGACGGAGGCAAAACGACCCGCACTGAAAAAACTGATAGGAGACATACGAACGTTCTTGCAGCGATATCCCCTGACAGAGAACATCACGACACTGCAAGGAGAATCCCCCGAGGGACTCTATGCGTGGCTGGCTGACATTCTCTGTGCCCTATCGAAGGCATCAGATGATAACAGCCTCCACATGGACATGCGCACAGACGATGGTTCCGCAGCCTCTCTCCGAGGCGCAGATGCTGCGGATGTACTCTCTCGAGAGAACAATCGCAGGAGAGAAGCTCGAGAGAAGAAAGAGAGACTCGATGTTGTTTTTTTGAAGTCGCGCATAGAGTCTGCATTGGAGGAGCTCACTGCCCAAGCACACTACCCCGAGCGTCTCGAGAAGCTCGATCTTGCAGATCTGCACGGCTGCTCGCTCTTCGAGATTCGGCAGGTCCTCATCCGTCTCCTTGGAGCCGATGACACATCGGAGACGGTGGGTCTCTTCGAGCGCGTCCTCATCGACATGCTGCTCACAACCATGAGAGGTCGTGAACAGGTCAAGAAACCAACAGAATCATCCGATGGACGCTCCATGCTTCTGAATCTCGGCAGAAATATCAATCTTGATGCTCCACCCCTCCTGACACGCGGCGATATCGCCATGGTTCGCATCACCACGACGAATGCCATGCGCCGCACCATCGAAAGGGATCGCGAAAAACGCGCAGGCATCAACAGCGAACACGCCGATGGATGGATCCATCCTTTCAGCAGGATGGATGCAGCGAGAGATGACTTCCTGCGCGAACGCAGCGATCTGAAGAGATCGCATCTGCCGAACAATCAGGAGCACCAGGGACCAGAGGCAGAGAACCGGATGCTACTGAAAATACACAGAATACGCAACTTTGTTCGAGCCATTGTATCCGAGACAGGAGGCAAGAAAGCCATTCTTCTGCTGCTCATACGGCACTGCAAAACCAATGACATCCTGGAGTCAAAAATGCGTTGGCTCCTCGGTCCAGAGCTGTTCGAGCAAGCCGTACGAGTCACTCCGGTGGAGTTTACGGGCACGTCCGAGCAACCGGATATCGATGGTCTCGATGAGATCGAGGAAAGTACCCTGCAGCATATTCGCGATCGGAACACACTGGTCATCGGCACGGGAAGTCTTCAAGATCCCTTCGACGGACATGGAGTTCTCTACAAGGAACGCATTGGCAAACCCCTCTTCGAAGCCAGCCTCGATGGCTCGGGCTCCTTCCATCAATTGGGTATCTGCTTCCATCAACAAGTGATGGGTGATCTGGCGGGGGAGCTGCTCTTCGACAGAAAGATACAAACGGTTCCGGGTCCTCTGGAGATGGGTTTGGTGCCGATCACCCGAACGAAGCGAGCTGACAACCATCCCCTCTTCGACGGCTGCGGCCCACGAACAACCGTAGCGATGGCACATGGAAGTCATCTCTCCGGCAATGTTGATGCGTTTGAAGCATCGTTGAAGATCTTGGCTCACAGCGATGTCTCCGGCCTTCCTGCCATCTGGCAACTCGAAGAGACGATGACGGGCGTCCAGCCTCATCTGGAAATCGACTTCTCTAGAGCAGAATCTACTTTTGATATCAGCGATGAGATCCTCGTCAGCTCCGATGTGAAGCAGATCCTCGAAGAAACGAGGAGCCGCTCGGCGCTCCTCCAGAGTGTGTACCGGCACTTCTCCATGGAGAGACTCGAGAGGAACTTCGATGCTGTCAACACACATGTCTCTGGACACGCGATGGAAATCCTCATCAATGCCCTCGAGTATCATCTGAGTCAGATTCTGAAGAACCTCACGTGAATGAACTCATGACCACCGATATCAGTTCCGCGTACTTCTCGATGAATTCATTGTCGAAGATCTCCAGTTTCTTGTCGGGACCCACGTAGAGACTGAGACTGCCGAGGAGTTCTCCACGGAACAGGAGGGGCAAGGAGAGCATGGACGTGAAATTGCTCTTGCGAGCCAAATTCTTCGAGTGGTACGAGGGGTCACTCGCGAGGTCGATCACTTTGATCGGTGTCTTCTTCTCGAAGGAACGTTTGACGACGCTATCGCTGTATTTGAGAATTTTCTTCCCGCGCCAGTCATCACTCATGCCAAAAGACGACAGCATGGTCAGTGTGCGCTGCACCGAGTCGAACCGACGGAGCGAGCAGGCATCGACGCGCGTCAGCATCACGACGGAATTCACGATGAAATCTGCCACCAGTTGTTCACTCTGACGACTGATGCAGAGATCCAGGAGTTCGAACACGTAGTCCATCTGGCGCCGTGTGATGCCGAACTTGTTGTAGGCCTCACGGAGTTTGTCGTAACGGGTGGCGAGCTCTTCCTCGAACAAGCGCTGCGAGGAAATGTTCCTTCCGATGAGCAACCACGCAGCGTCCGCCTGATCCTCCGCAGCATGAATGAATGTCAGTGTCACAGAGAGCGTGATGCTCGAACCGCTCTTGTGTGTGGCTTTCCATTCAACATTCTGCGTTCGATGAGAATCGCGAAGAGCATCCGTGACGTGCGCTTCGGGGAAGAGCACATCCACCGAAGAGCCGACCATCTTCTCCTGTGTGTACCCGAACGCGATCTTCGCACCCCTATTCCAGGAACGAATCGTTCCATCAGCGTCCAGAATGAGAATGACATCCATCGCGTGCTGTACGGCACTCTCCAAGAGACGCTGCTGCCGCTGACTCTCCCTCAGCTTCCGAAGGTCCGTCATGATGCCGATGGTGCCACCGTCCGGTAGAGGGGTCCCCGAGAGGAGAACGGGGATCTTCTTCTTCGACTTCGTGAGCAGATTGCCTTCGTAGGAACTGGCCATCCCTTTCCTGCGCTGTCCGGTATTCACTTGGCGTACGCGCAGAGCACTCTCCTCATCCCAGAATTCGTAGGATTCACGCCCCACCATCTCCTCCTGCGTCATGCCCATGAGTTCACAGAACTTGGGATTCGCGTAGACCGTGCGCTCATGCTGATCGCCCATCCATACGGCCTCGTTCATGTGCTCAACGAGTCTTCTGTAGATGGTATCGGCATCAGGATGCATGCACACGGTTGGAAGATGCTGTGATGATACGGACGCAATCTCCATGAGCAAGGAGATGATCGGGTTCCACGATACGCTCATTCACCATTGCCGCCGTCATCGTGCACCCAAGCTCGGTGTGGATGCGATCGGCAAAATCGCGCGCGGTTGCGCCGGCCTGCAGCGGCAGAAGATCGCCCTTCGGGGTGATGCAGAAGACTTGCTGATCTTCCTGCAGAAGCTCATCCGACAGGAACCGGTAGTGCTCGAGGAGCTTGCGTTCTCGCGCCTGAGGCAGAGTCGTCTTCTTGGCCCGCGCATAGAGCCAGTGTGATGCCAGACCGTGCTCAGAAAACTCGTGCATAGCGCGCGTGCGGATCTGGACTTCGATGGGGAAGGTGAGATCGGGTGTCACACCGGTGAGAACCGTGTGAATGCTCTGGTAGCCATTCACCTTGGGAATGGAAATGTAATCTTTGAATCGATCGGCAATGGGCGTGTAGGTGTCATGGAGCAGATTGAGCAGATCGAAACATATTCTTGGATCATGCTCTTCCACGATGATGCGAAACGCGAAAATATCCTGGAGTGAGAGAAGAGAGCGGTAGTGCTTCACCTTCATTTTTTTGGCGATGCTGTAGAGGTGTTTGTACCGACCTCCAATGTCGCACGGGATGCCCGAAGACTCCAGTAGGAGAGATAATTGCTTGGTGATACGACGAACGATCAACGATGATTTCTTCTTGTAGAGCCTAAAACTCTGTTCGATGTGACTGTATCCGTCCGGATCGGAAATGCGGAAGCAGAGCGTATCGAGCAGACTCTTCTGCTCAAAGAGACCGAATCGATCGCAGAGTGGGGACAGGATCCGCAGGTACTGGACAGCAGTCGTGACGTTCTCCTCATGAATCTTCGACGAACGGAGGACATCGTGCAGAGAGGCAAGAAACTGTTCGAGATCCTCGGGGTGACTGCCAAAGACCGAGAGGAAATAGGTCGTGAGTAACTCATCATTCTCGTACGTCGGTCGCACGGAGCACAGAAGACGTAACCACAGATGATACTGATCCATGGAGACGGCTCGATGCAGTCGAGGGAGACGAGGCATCAGAAAGATCTTATCATAGAGGTGCTTCCTCGACGATCCCCTCTTTCTGCAGTCGCTTCAGATCCTTCTCGAAGGTCACCATACCTTCACGACCACCCGTCTGTAAGACAGAGCTCAGTTCTGCAAGACGATGCTCACGAATGATATTGCTGACAGCGGGGGTCGTGATGAGAATTTCTCGATTCGCGACGCGACCGCCGCCCTTCCTCGGAAGGAGACGCTGCGCGATGACGGCCTTGAGGGAGAGGGAGAGCTGCAACCTGACCTGCGCCTGCTGGTGAGGTGGAAAGACATCGACGATGCGGTCGACACTCTGCACTGTATTTGGAGTGTGCAGTGTCGCGAGGACGAGATGTCCTGTTTCAGCTAAGGTAAGGGCTAGAGCAATACTCTCAAGGTCACGCATTTCGCCGACCATCACGGTGTCAGGATCTTGGCGCAGGACGTGCTTGAGGCCTTCGGAGAAATCGGAGAAGTCTCCACCCAGCTCGCGCTGACGTACGAGACCTTTCTCGCAGCTGAAACGGAATTCGATGGGGTCTTCGAGCGTGATGACGTTGATCGCGGATTCGGTGAGGAGTTGCTGGATGATCGCAGCGAGCGAGGTGGATTTTCCTGAACCCGTTGGACCCGTGAAGAGGACCAAACCATCCATCTGACGGCAGAGAGTCATCACCACCTCCGGCATGCGTAGTTCGGCCAACGACGGAATCACATTCGGGATCAAGCGCGCGGCAAAAGCAGGCTCCCCGCCCACCTTGTGACAGTTGATCCTGAAGCGGGTGCCGTCACCGAGAAGATAGGAAGAATCGATATCGCCCGTGAGCTCGAAGCGCTTCAACTGGGGCTCTCTGAGGAATTCTTTCATCAGAGACATCACGTGGGAGACCGTGAGTGGCGGACCGGACAGAGACTGCAACTGCCCATCGATACGCACTGCGGGTGCATGGCCTGTCATGACATGCAAATCCGACGCGCCAAGCTTGAGTGTCTCTTGCCAGAGGTCGTGTGTTGGCATCGAAGCAGTATAGCAGAAAAAAGGAAACAAAAGAAGCAAAGGAATCAAAGCTTCTTTCGTCTACTGTTCTCTGCTTCATCGTTGACGGTCCTCATCCCCGACCCTTCTCCTGCCTGCGGGCTGGAGAAGGGCGCACTGTTTTTAGTGAAATACGGGCCACCTCCTCTCCACATCAGTGGAGAGGAGGACGGGACCTGCCTGCCGGCAGGCAGGGGTGAGGACCGGAACGAGGCATTCAAATGCTGCTTCAGCAAAGAATGATGTGATCCTTCTTTTGTTTCCTTCTTAGTTGTCTTTCGCCTTCCTCCCCATCTCCATCACCGCCTTACAAATTTTCTCGAGTGACATCTCTTCGAGATCATAATCGAATCCTTCCTCGAGCCAATTACTGAGCACCTGCGCCTCGCGTTCCTTGTCGACTTCATCGTCCTCGAGACGAGCAACGATTTGTTTCAACAGAACCATGCGGCGCGAGAGTAATTCGACCACTTGCCGATCGACTGCATCCACCTGCCTGCGGAGATCCGAAAGAGAAGCCATCTGGTGCCCTATCTTCGCTGCATAGAATCATTTTACAATTGACAAATGATGCAAGCTGAACGATGGCTGTACTAGGTGAAGTAGGTTTGGTAGGTTTGGTAGGTTTGGTAGACAAGATATATGTTGATTATAAGCCAAAAACCCACCCTGCCTACCGTACGTACCTCACCTACCTCACCTCTGTATTTTCTCCTACAATGCCGACATGGATCATCACAATGCCGCAGAGCGCATACAGCAACTGAAACAGGAGCTCCTGCGACTGAATAGCGCATACTTTACCGAGAACAAAACGCTCGTACCTGAATCCGTACGCGACAGCCTGAAGCAGGAATTGATCAAATGGGAGACACAGTTTCCGGATCTCGTGACCCTTGACTCGCCGACCCAGCGCGTCGGTGCGCCTCTCGATGGACGGCTCCCAAAACAGAAGCACCTGCATCCGAAAGAATCCCTGCAAGATGCATTCTCCCGTGCTGATCTCGATGAGTGGGTGGAGATCATGGAGCGAGCACTCGGTAAGGAGCATGTGCATTTCGCATTCGAAACAGAGCTGAAGATCGATGGGCTGAATATGAGCTTGGTGTACTCCCTCACCCCCTCCTCCGCCAAGGCTACGGCGGGCAGGCCTAGCCCCTCTCCCAAGGGGAGAGGGGAAGAACAATCAAATTCTGTCGAAGAAAGCCCCTTCTCCCATCGGGGGAAGGGGTTGGGGATGGGGGGGCAGTATCGATTTCTCCGTGCGGTCACACGCGGTGACGGCCATGAGGGAGAAGATGTCACACACACGGTGAAGACGATCGAGAGCGTGCCGTTGACGCTTGAAATACCGCAGAAATATGCGAAGAAAACGCTACCGAAATTTCTGGAAATCGGTGGTGAAGTGTACATCGAGAAGGCAACACTCGAAGCGATCAATGCCGAACTTCCGGAGGAAGACCGATTCGCAAATCCACGGAATGCAGCCGCAGGATCAGTGCGGCAACTGGACCCGAAGATTGCAGCATCGCGTCGCCTGAAGATGTTCTGCTACTCGCTCGATACCGCGAGCAGCGAAGCTCTCGAGATCGAGACGCAGACGGAGCTGATGGAATTTCTGGCTCACTGCGGACTGCCTCTGCAAAACGATTTTCAGGTATTTTCATCACTCGATTCCGTTGAGAAATTCTACAAAAAAATCAGTTCTGCGCGCGATGCACTCCCCTATGATATCGATGGCATCGTGGTCAAAATCAATGACCGCAGAATGCAGAAGGATCTCGGTTCGACAGCGAAGGCGCCGCGGTACGCACGGGCACTGAAGTTTGCGGCGGAGCAAGCGAGTGCTCGGATTCTGGACATCGAACTGCAGGTCGGCCGAACCGGTGCCATCACGCCCGTGGCTCACCTAAGCCCAGTTCAGCTTGCTGGAACCACGGTGACGCGTGCGACGCTCCACAACGAAGATGAAATTGTGAGACAGGATATTTGTATCGGCGACACGGTGATCGTACGCAAAGCGGGCGATATTATTCCCGAAGTTCTGGAAGTGCTGAAGAATCTTCGTCCGAAAGACGCCATACCCTTTCGGTATCCCGCACATTGTCCAAGCTGCAGCTCCCTCCTCGTGCGTCCCGAAGGGGAAGTCGTGCATCGTTGTCCAAACCCGAACTGCTCGGCAGTCCGACATGAGCGCATCGAGCATTTTGCATCGCGCTATGCGCTCAATATCGAGGGACTCGGATCGGAGACCGTCGTCGCACTGATCGAAGCGAACCTCGTCAGTGATGCAGGGGACATCTTCTTCCTGCGGGAGAATGATCTTCTGGGTCTACCTCTCTTCAAAGAGAAAAAATCTGCAAAACTGATCGCTGCCATCGAGAAAGCACGAAGTGTTCCGCTCGAACGATTCCTCTTCGGACTCGGCATTCGTCACATCGGACGGGAAACGGCAGAAGTCCTCGCAAAACGTCTGCCATGGAAAAAGCTGAAGGAGACGGTGACTCCGTCTGCCATCGCCGAGACGTTGCAATCGATCGCGGAAGAAGAGCTCTATACGATCGATGGAATTGGCGAGGTCGTGGCGAGATCTCTAAAAGAATGGATCAGCGATGCAGACAATCGCGCACTCCTGCACAAGATCGAAAACGGCGGACTGAGAGCAGCAGTGACAACCGCGAGTGCTCTCGAGCAGATCTTCACGGACAAGATTTTCGTGCTGACGGGGACTCTGCCGACACTCGGCCGCGAAGAAGCAAAGGAGATGATCAAAGACAGGGGTGGAAAAGTGAGCAGCTCTGTGAGCAAGAAAACGAACTACGTGCTTGCGGGGGAGGAAGCAGGAAGCAAGCTCGAAGATGCGCAAAAATTGGGCATCGCGGTGATTGATGAAGAGAAGTTCCAGAAGATGTTGGCCTGAGCGCGGGTAGAAAACCCGCTCCCAATCAAAGAACAGAGTCAAAGAACCCAATCAAAAATAGTGAAAGGGAGCGGCATGCTTGCCGCGTATATGAAACCTACAAAATATATCCCTTCCGCATATCCAACCTCTGCACCGAAACTTCTTTCTTGGTGGCATCAAGAACACGTACGGACCACTGGAGATTGATCTTGGTCTGCCATCTGGTATCCGAGGTCAGTGTGAGCTCCAACGTTGATCCTGATGCCAGTTTCACTGGCTGGAGAAGCGGCAGAAAGATCTGTTCCCAGTGCGTCGGAGCTTCAAACGGGCTCGTCGAAAGATGAACTCCCGGCACCAGTTCGGCATTCCACCAGAGTGCGAAACCGTAGACGGTCACGGGCTTCTTCACCGTGAACGACTGCTTGCCAGTACGAATACTGAGATTTTTCTTTGAACGAACTCCGCGGGTAGAAAACCCGCTCCCGTGGAAAGGGGAAATTGAAAAATCCACCGTATCCCATTCTCGCTCGGCACCCATCAGCAGATCTTCCGGATGAATCGTTTTGACGTACATGTTGTTCATGGTGAGTTCGCGCGCTTCGGAAAAATCTAGACCAAAACCTACGGAAAGCCACACATCAATCTCGCGGTACAGTCGATCTGTAGTGACAGGACAAACGAACTGAGAAATCTTTGCAGGGAGTAAAAGACCCATCGGCTTCAGGAATCGCTTCGCATCTTCCATCGTCTCCAGAATGTTTTCTTCGAGCGCGTAATTGCCGAGGGTTTCCGAAACCACGACGTCCACTTTCGGCGGATGTTTTACATCAGTCGAATGGGTACGAAAAAATGTGCAATTCTTGATGCCGTTTCGCTTCGCGAGCTGCCGGCTGGTCTCGACAATGCCCCCGACCTCGTACCCGTAACACTGCTTGGCCCCGAGCTTGCTCACAAGAAAACTCAGGAAGCCCGTGCCTGAGCCAATATCAGCAATGATCGACTCCTGCGGGACAATCACACGTCGGAGTGCCTCGGCAAACGCGTCATTACGGACCTTGTCGCCGAGGAGTTTCCGCTGGAGCTCGATCATGTGGGAAGGTGAGGTACGTTGAGTAGGTGGGGTATGTTAGCAAGCAGCCCTCGGGATCCGGATCACCATCTTCTCGCGTGCCTTCCACTCGTTCCAGATGAAACCAATGACGAGAATATCAAGACTCGTGAAGACTTTGAGCACGAAGGAATGATGGATGCCGATGCGATAGAGTTGGTAGAGGGCAAACGCCTCCATCACACCGATGGCAACGGGGAACACCCACAGACGCTCCTTCAAAAGGTGATACACCAGAAATATTTTCAGAATGCCATGTCCGATCAGGTAGACCGCGCCGAAAGTCTTGGTACCGATCTGCAAGTGGCTCACGAACGTCACGAGCATCGTCGCTACGGCATCGTCGGGATCTCCGGAGAATTCCTGCTGCGTGAACGAAACGACCAGAGTGTTCAGTTGTTCGGTACTCGTGATGAGGAGAAGAAAACCTCCCACGAGCTCGAGAAAACCGTTGATGCCTTTGATGATCACGCCGGCTTCGAAGAGCCAGTGCAGGAAACGCCGACGTTGTGGCCTCTGGTCCATACACGTTTCATGGTGCCCAGGAGAGGACTCGAACCTCCACGGGATTGCTCCCGCTACCACCTCAAGGTAGTGCGTCTGCCATTTCGCCACCTGGGCATGCTGTACATATCAAAAGAACAAAGCCGCGAGATTGTAGCAAGGGTCTAGGCGTTTTGCACCAGAAAGTAATGTCGATTGCTCTCGTGACGGTCCTCACCTCCCGTCCTCCTCTCCACTGATGTGGAGAGGAGGTGGCCTGTGTTGTACCAAAAACAGTGCGCCCTTCTCCAGCCCGCAGGCAGGAGAAGGGTCGGGGATGAGGACCGTCAAGGCTGAAAGTAGAGAACAGTAGACGCATTGCTCATGCCTGCAGCTTCTGTGTACTCCACCAAAGAATGATGTGATCCAAAGTGCATAGATTACTTCCATACGTCATCGTGAGACAGGTATTTGCTCTTCTTGCCAGACTCGCGTGCGGTAGCCAGAGAATCGAGAATGGCATCCTCGACTTCTTGCTCTACATACTCCCTATACTCCTCCATCAACCTTCCCGTCACCGGACCCAGAGTCCCCTTCCCGACTTTGTTCCCGTTCAAGCGAACAATCGGAATGATTTCGCGCACACGATTCGTGAGAAAAATCTCATCGGCTGAGCATAACACAGAGATTTTGAAATCCTTCACATCCACTTCGAGCCCTAGCTTCTGCGCTGCTTGTACTACGAGCGATCGAGTAAGCCCAGGGAGCATTCCACTCTTTGGAGTGAACAATGTGTCCTGTCGCACGACGAAGACGTTGCTCGTTGCAGCCTCACGGACGAAACCATTCTGATCGAGACCGATCATCTCGTCGCAGCCTCGTTTCTTGGCTTCTCTTAGGGCTGGGAGAAGAACAGCCAAACCGCCGAGTGTTTTAAATTCCGGTTGGATTCTCTGAAACCGCATCGTGCAGGCGGAGAGCATTTTTGGTTTTCCGGATTTCTTGAGTGCTTCACAGGTGATCACGAACGTCGGTTTCTTCTCGGCACGCGTGACGGTGATGCGCACGCGCGCTTCACCGAGCTTGTTTCGCTTCACGGTCTCCAGAAGCAACTCGCCGATTTTTTTGAGACTGCACGGAAGACGGATCTCCAGTGCCTTGGCCGTTGCCTCGATGCGACTCAGGTGGAGGGGCAACTTAAAAATCCCGCCGTCATAGATGCGGAGCGTATCGTAGAATCCGTCGGCATACAGAAAACCTCGATCTAACACGGAGACCATTGCCTTGGATTGCCGAACGAATCGGCCATTGATGCAGAAGAACATGGCAAGAGGATAGCAAAAGAAGACAGGCTACGCGCAAAACATTGCGCTCCCGTGTGAAAAAAGGAAAGCGACCACTGTACCACCCAATGTTGTCTACCAGCCCAATAGTGATCACAAGGGAGCGGCATGCTTGCCGCGAAAAAAATGCACAACCAAAGGGGCCTGCGAGATGCAGACCCCATGGTTCCTTTCATGGCTGGAGAAGACTATTGTTGCAAGCCAAGACGACGAGCAATCTCGTGAGCAGTTTTCGCACCCCAGACAGCGTACTGACTGGGCCCAAGCACCTGCAACGTGTGCCCTGGGTTTCCGCTGTCTGCGTGGAGACCAGCGGTCAACGCCTCGAAAGCGAGAATGTCACCCGTAGCCGGATCATAGACACGGTTTCCAGGTTCGAGATGCCAGTTCTCACCGCCCACTTCAGCCGAATAGTAGGTGCATCCAATGGCTTTCGATGCGTGGTACAAGAGGCGAATCGCATCCCGCATCTCGTTCCAGTCAGACAGTTTGAAATCATCCACGCTCTGGAAACCCAAGGCACTGAGATGATTGCTGAGCTGCTGATTGCTACGAGCCGCCTGCAGGTAAGCATCGAAGTTTTTGTCCTTTTCCATGAAATCCATGCCAGCCTCAGGGCCAGCATAATCAAATGGAACAGGATTCACGGGCAGTAATTCCGCGGTCCGAATGACGAAAACATCACAAGCACCTCCGCCCGCATGGGCGTTGTTCTCACAATTCAACAGAAGGCCATTCCCATGACCGATGCCGCTATTTGCGCCAACGGTCAGGTAGTGAGCGATCTCATCTTCCACAAGAGCAGGATCGAAGTGTTCGATCACCTTCTGTGCAGCGATTGCTTCGAGCTGCTCCATCAGATGCCGTTCGCTCTTCACCTGCACGATTGCGGCATCCAACTGTGGACCTGTCGCCAGATTCACCCAACTGAAGGTTCCATCCGCGACGTCCGCTGCCTTTAGGAATTCCTCAAGGTGAGTCAGGGCATTGGTATCCGTCAGGTCTCGCAGTTTCATTTGCTGCCGCAGCAAGCGGGTGAACCCCGCCGCCTGACGAGTCCCCGAACGGAAACCGTCAAGTGCTGCGATCTGGTACACCCCGTCAGACGCTTCAGAGACATACTGATTGAGGAGCTCGATACCTTGAGCTGCAGTCTCCCGCAACATGAGCTGCCCGTCTCGGAAGCCTCCTGGCAACGCAATTTCTGGTCGCCGGTCTCCGTACTCGTTGTTACCGTCATACGACGAACGAATCGGCACATCCGGAATGACCAAATGACTGGGATTCACTTTCAACGTAGAAATACCACGATACCCAGGATTGCTGGGTAAACACTTGCTGTCATCGCCTTCGATTAATCCCGTCTTCGGGTTCTTCGAACGACGAATCGGCGTCTTCATCCACTCTGACATGGAAACACTGTAGGGACCACGGGCTTGACTCATTGAAGAGCCTCCTTCTCAAACGAGATTCGAAAATGGTCTTGCTTCTCTCAGCCGATGCTGGAAAAGAACCAATTTAAATTATAACATAATAATATTTTATAGCAAGCTATTTTACGAGCTTTTCCTCTAACCCTACCGCCCTGAAGATATCCTCGGGTTTTGCGCTTAAGAGAGCCAGATCTCGGTCCTGCTCGGAGTACAGAACCGTGTACATTTCAGGCAGCATCGGAGCCATCATCTCGGCGAGCGTCACACGTTTACTGAGGTCCACGAAGTGGTCGAAACTGGTGTCGCCTTCATCCAAAATCATGTCGAAACCCATCGCGGGGACGGTATTGCCGGTCGCGGTCTTCAGGTACGCGAGTACGAGACCATCACCACCAAGTTCCTTGGTCTGTACCGGCACAATGGCCTCGGCTTCGGACGTTTCACCGATCTCGAGGAGAAGTTGCATCCATGCCTCCTTACAGAGCGTCAAGTCATGCACCTGACAGAAGCCTCCGAGACACTTCATGCCGTAGTACAGCGAGACCACCAGATACGATAGGAGCATACTCGGGACGATGCGCTTGGTTCGAAGAGCCTCCGCAAGTGCTGCGGGAGTCAGCTCGATCTCGATGCAACGATCTCTGCAGACGAGCTTCCCTGCTTCGAGGAAGAGACGCACGCGATGCTTCTTCTCATCGAACCCCCAGAACAGGAACGTGCCCCAATCCTTCTCCTTCGAAAACGCTCCGGGGATGCCATCGAAATGCTTGAGAAGAAGAGGCCAGAGCGTTGCATCGAAGAGAACGTGGTGAAGAAGGGAATCAGAATTCTCTAAGTGGAAACGAAGGAGTGTGTGGGTGACGAGTGTTTCGATATCGAGATAGATGAGATTGGGCACGGGGTGCTTCGCATCGCTAGCCTGACCACCACGACCGTGAAAGAGCTTCGGCCAATAGTAGTAGTTGATGCGCGTGAGTTGCGAACAGAAATTGCTAGCACCGAGCACCTCACTGCTGCCGAGAATCTCCTCCATGAGAGCGAGGACTTTCTCGGCTCTTGGAGCCGTGATCTCTCCTGCACGTGCCTTCTTACGAATCTCGTTCTCCGCCTTCGTCAGATCCTCGCGCGTGTAGGGTTTGCACCCATAGACGACTGACATCTTGTAGCGATCAGCGAGGATGGGAAGTTTGATGAGATTATTGGAGCCATTCACACCACCGTTGAAGAGGAGTCCACGCGCAAAGCCGGATTGATTATTGACCGACACACTCGCGAACGAGAACGCGATCATGTACCGCAGAGTCGGATCGGGATGTTCGTAGAGTGGAATGCCGGAGATGATCTCGGCATTGAGGAAGAACGGATGCTGATTGATGCTGTGATGATCGGCTGTCGACACGAGAGCAAGCTTGCTCAGCTGCTGCGCCACACCCCTACCCACCTCAGCACCAAGTCGACCTGTCACGAGTTCTTCGACCATCGAAATCAACTCCGGCTTCCGCTCATCGAGACCGGGCGCTGGATTGACGTCCATGAAATCTTCGCTGTAACGGGACAGGAGCTTGCCCCCATGTTTCTGCATGATGTCACCAAGGATGGGTCGGCGCTTCCAGATGGCCTCTTTCAGCCGTGTGACGGTCTGCAATACTTCTTCAGTTGCTGCCTGTGATCCACCAGATGGAGGGGGGGTTTCCATAGAATTTCCGCGGAGGGAGCGGAAATATGCGACGGGCATTCTAGCACCTTATTGCATTTCATAAAATGGTTTTGATTTAGGTCAAGTGAAGAACTTGCTTCGCCTTGTGGCTCTCACTTGCCCGATGAATTTCGAAGTTGCATCGGTCTGCGCTCGAGCCACAAGGCTTCAGCAAACAGAAAGAGGAGCAAGTAGAAAAAATTATTGTAACAACTCCCGTAGCCGCCTCTTGTCCTCCTTCGGCATCTTCAGTTTCTCGATGAATGCAAGCAAATCCTTGAGCGTGATTTTTTTACCTCGAGAGAGAGCTTTCATCTGCTCGTACGCATCGGAAATGCCGTTCTTCCTCATCACGGTCTGGATCGCCTCGGTGAAGACTTCGGGGTGATCCGCAAGTTCCTGTTGCAATCGTGCCTCGTCGACCGACAACTTCGAGAGACCTTTCTTGAGAGATGCGAGCGCGAGGGTGTGATACCCGAACGCGACACCGATATTGCGCTGCACCGTGGAATCACTGAGATCGCGTTGCAGACGGCTGATCGGCAGTTTCTCGGCGAAGTGTGTGAAGAGCGCCGAACTGAGACCCAGATTGCCTTCCGAGTTCTCGAAGTCGATGGGGTTCACCTTGTGTGGCATCGTCGAGGAGCCGACTTCACCAGCAATCACGCGTTGTTTGAAGATCCCACGCGAAACATATGTCCACAGATCGCGAGAGAGTCCGAGCAGAATCGTATTGATGCGGACGTACGCGTGGCTGAGCTCGGCAAGATCGTCATGCGGATTGATCTGCGTTGTGTACTGGAGCGGTTCGAGGCCAAGAGATGAGACGAAGTTCGTACCGAACTCCTCCCAATCGACCTTCGGATAGGCTGCCCTGTGTGCTGCGTAATTGCCCACGGCACCACCGAATTTCCCCTGCATGGAGAAGCAGAAAAGCTGCTCGGCCTGACGATCCAGACGGTCGACGAAAACCATGAGTTCTTTGCCGAGTGTGGTAGGCACAGCAGGCTGCCCATGGGTGAGAGAGAGCATGCGCTTCTTCTCGTTCGCATCGGCGAACCGTTCAAGTGCTTCGATGAAGTGGAGGAGACCCTGATGGAGCACCTGGGTAAGCGCCTCGTTGATGAGGACACCGTACGCAAGATTGTTGGTGTCCTCACTCGTGAGAGCGAAGTGGATGAACTCGATCCTGCACTTCTTGCCAAGAATCTTCGGCAGTTCCTGCTTGAGATAATATTCGACTGCCTTCACGTCGTGATTCGTGGTCTTCTCGATCTGCCTCACCTTCTCAGCTTCCTTCTCGGAAAAATCATCGACGAGTCGGAGCATCGCCTTCTCTTCTTTCTCCGTAAACGGCGTGAGTTCCCTGACGCCTTTCTCCTCCCCAAGGGCGATGAGGTAGCGGAGTTCAACGAAGAGACGCGCGCGAATCAGCGCTGACTCGGTGAAAAATGGACGCAGCGCCTCGACTGTGGAAGCATAGCGACCATCGAGGGGAGAGAGGGGCTGCATTGGCAGCCAGTATAACACAGAAACATGCATCAATGTCGCTGATGAAAGTGAGGCGGAAGTTTCCTGCAGCCCTCATCCCCGACCCTTCTCCATAAAAATGGAGAAGGGAGCACCGTTTTGATATAGCCCAAGATTCCTCTCTCCATTTTTATGGAGAGAGGTGCCACGCACGCTTTCGCAAAAGGTGCGGGGCGGAGTGAGGGCTGTGATGCAAAACTATTCAACCTTCGCCTTCTTCCTCTTCGACCCATCGAAGATCTCGAGGAATTCGTCGAGACTCATCGTCTCGATCTTCAGGAGCTTTTCGACGATCTCATCCATTTTCATACGATGTGCCTTGATCAGACCTTTCGCACGCTCGTACTGACCGGCGATCGTACGTTGGACGAACGCATCGATCTTCTTCGCAGCATCTTCGGAGTAATTCCTACTCATGCCGAGGTCGACGCCGAGTGCCTGCGAGCCCTGACGCTCGCCATAACTGACGATGCCAAGCTCATCAGCATCCATGCCGTACCGCATGGCCATGGAACGAGCGATGGAGGAAGCACGCTCGATGTCATTACTCGCACCGGTAGTGATTTCATTGAAGATAATTTCCTCTGCAGCACGTCCGCCAAGCAGTCCACAGATCTCGTCTAAGAACTTCTGCTTCGTCGTCGTGTACTGGTCTTCCTTCGGCAGGAACCACGTGACACCGAGGGCAAATCCGCGAGAGATGATGCTGATCTTGTGGAGCGGATCGGACTCTTCGCAGAGGTGCCCCACAATCGCATGGCCGACCTCGTGGTACGCCGTAATCTTCTTCTCCTTCTCGTTGATCTTGCGCGATTTCTTCTCGGAGCCGAGGGCGACTTTCTCCACGGCATCGACGATGTCTTTCTGCGATACGGTCTTCATCCCACGACGTGCCGCGAAGATGGCGGCTTCGTTCAGGATGTTCTCGAGGTCGGCACCGGCGAGCCCGACGGTCTGCTTCGCGATGATCTCGAGATCGATGTCCTTGCCCATCTTCTTGCCCCTCGTATGCACCTCCAGAATCTGCTGACGCGCGACGAGGTCAGGCTTGTCGATGAAGATGCGACGATCGAAGCGACCAGGACGCAGGAGTGCCACATCCAGCACATCGGGACGGTTGGTTGCTGCCATCACAATCACATTCGTATCCTTCTCGAACCCATCCATCTCGGTGAGGATCTGATTCAGCGTCTGCTCACGTTCATCATGTCCACCACCGAAGCCAGCACCGCCACGCTGGCGGCCGACAGCATCGATCTCGTCGATGAAGATGATGCACGGTGCATTGCGTTTCGCCTTCAAGAATAAATCACGGACACGACTAGCGCCGACCCCGACGAACATCTCGACGAACTCGGAACCGGAGATCGAGAAGAATGGGACACCAGCTTCACCTGCAACGGCTCTGGCAAGCAGCGTCTTCCCTGTCCCTGGCGCACCAATGAGGAGGGCTCCGCGTGGGATCTTCGCACCAATCGTCGTGTACTTCTTCGGGCTCTTCAGGAAATCGACGATCTCCTTGAGATCATTCTTCGCCTCGTCACATCCCGCGACATCCTTGAACGTTGTCTGCACCTGCTTTCCATCTGACACGCGAGCACGCGATTTTCCAAAGGAGAGTGCCGTCGATTGGCTCCGTGCAATAGACCGAAAGACCCACATCCCAAGGCCGATCATCAGCACAAAGAAGAGGAGGTCACTGAGGTGTGCCTTGAAGAAATTCTTGAGCTCGACGTTGTCGATGCGTACAGAGACCGGATTCTCTGGGTCGTTCCACCCCAGTGTCGCTGCCGAATCACCGATCTCCTTGTAGGACTGGACGTAACTCCCCGACGACATCTTGGCGTACACGTTGCTCCCACGGATCAGGATCTCGGTGAGTGTTCGGCTGGCATAATCATGGGTGATCTCGCTAAGGGGAACTTCTTTGGCCATCGTCAATTTCTCGTCCTCGCTCCGCTCTGGAGCCGTCATGTAGTAGACAGAACTGAGGATGAGAAAGATCAGGAGAAGGCCTGAAAAGAGCTGATTCTGACGCCTGCGAGGAGGGAGGATATTGGGTGAAGACATGCGGAGGAAGTGTAGCGGGGAGGAGGGACGGTGGAAAGTTGAAGGTGGAAAAAGGTGGAAAGTTCAAAGGGATGAGATGAGTGCTGATCAGCTGAAAAATGGAAAGTTTCACATGGTGCGTGAAGGACTTTCCACGTTCAACTTTCCACGTTCAACTGTTACTTCTTCGCTGGTGCCGACGACGCTGCGCCCTGCGCTGTGAGCTGGACAGGCACAACATCGAGAATGATGTCCTTGTCCGGATCATACAGAATGGCGCGAGTCGGTGTGACGATCAGATTGTCTCCATTCTTAGCGTCCTTGTAGAACTCATTTCTCGACTTGAGCGTGTTGACATCGACGATGGTGGCAACGGTCGGATCGATGCCAGTCGGGATGAGAATGTGACGACGCACCTTGTCGACAATCTGCTTGGCAGCGGCAACATTCTGGGGGTTGTTCCCCGTCTGCAACTGTTCCATTTGGACAGAAAGTTTCTGCAGTTCCATCGCGAGCTGTATGCGCTTCGTATAGTTGACGTAGGCGAGGACAGCGAGAGCGACGACCAACAAGAGACTCAGAATTTTTCGAGAGGAACCCATAGGGAGCGGTGGGAAGAGAACAGAAAATGTAGATTGGCTGGAAGTGTAGAAGAGACGAAGGGAATTGGCAAGAAAATTAGAGCGCATCCCCTGTTCCCGTCGTCGATCCACTCGTAGTAACAGGATCCAAAATGGAACCCTGGGTTGTTCCACTCGCAGAGAGCGAAGAGGGAATCATGGATGGCGATGCATCTGTTGCCTCGGAACCTTGCGTCAGAGAAGAAGATTCAGATGCGTCGGTCGTTCCAGCGGCCGGTACCGTATCAGGAGTACTGAGCGGCACGGATGCAGACACGGTCGGATCGGCCACAATCACAATTTGGTAGCCCTCCGGAAGAGTGAGAATGACAGGATCGTGATTTGGATTGTAGAGGAAGCTGATGTGGAGATCGGGCTGCTCCCACGCATGGTCGCTGTGGTAGCGACTGCAACTCACCGGCACTCCACTGACATCGAGCATCGGATGTCCTGCGATGCAACTATTCCAAGCAGGATCGGAGCTGACTGGAACACCATGGACATTCACGGGGAAGGACATCAATCCCGTCACGAGCACATGCCCTGTCATGGAGACCGGAAGATCCGTCGTCACGGCGAACCAATCGAACCTCACATCGGAGATCGCCACGTCCCGCAGCTCAATCGTAAAGCCCGTCTGCGTCTTGTACCTGATGCGGAATGAACCGAAATCATCCGAAGAGGCCGTGATGATCGGCGTATGGATGAAGGCACCTGAGAATGCCACGACGATACGATGTGCGCCCTGCGGGATCACTGCGACTCCAGCCTGACGACGACTCACAGAGAATTCACCTCGCACATCGACATCTCCAAGGAAGAGTGCAAGACCGGAGATGGTAATCGGACCGAGAACCTTGAGTGAACCCGAGCTCATGAGTGACCCGATCTGAACACCCGTTCCGGAGTAGCGGATTGGACCGAATGTTGATCCTGACGATGAGAGGACGAGAGCGCCTTCGATGTGGAGGGTCCCATGGATCGTTCCGCCACTCTGCAGATCCACGGCGGCGGCGTGGAGGCTCTGCGTTGCACGAGAAGAGAATCGGAGCCCCTGCCCAGAAGCCGAGAGGAGAGATTCGAGACCAGTGACACGAGACTCAAGATTCGAGAGAGATGATCCGGAAGCGACGGCAACCGATGCGTCCTGAGACGATCCAGAGCCAGTAGCAAGTTCACGAGCGACAGCCCGAGCCAATGAAGTGAGTTTCGAACCGCTGAAAGAATCACCGAACGTCAACAGCTCTGTCGCCGTGGAAACCTGACGAGTGACGAACGTATGCAGTTCCGACTCGAGGTCCAGAGAGCGCAGTTGCGAGAAGAGAGCATCGGACACGCGTGTATCGATATTCAGATGCTCGGAGGCGGAAGATACGAGGCGAGTGACCTCGTCTGTGATATGCATCGACGTAATCGTATCGAGCACCTTCTGACCAACCGCATCCACCGTCATCGAAGAATTGCGACGGGAGATGAGCACGTTCACAATATTCTTTGACGATGTTCCGTCATACCCCTCCAGGGCGACACCGACCGTGGAGTCCCCAGCATTCGCACGCCTCGCAAGCCCAGCACCCGAAGCCGATGTGAGCGCATCACCCGGACGAATCGGTCCGTTCTCGAGCGACACGGGTGTCGGGACCTGACCAATGAGACCGATCAGATAGTATCCCGGAACATTCAAACCTTCCGCTCCCGTGATGCTATTTCCGATGAAGGCCGGATGCGTGGAGACGATACCCATGATATTCGGATCCGCCGAACGCGTGCAGCGGCGTACGGCATTATTCCTGAGGAGATCGATACAGACGACGTCACCCGAAACGAGATGGTCGCTGGAGGCAAACCACTCAGCGTAGTCAGCACCACCCGAGGAGTACGCACCATCCGCGAATGTTTTTCCATCCGCCTCGACGCGGAAAACAAGGTTGTTGACCTGACCACCCAGACCCGTGCTCGCGTTCGATCTCAATTGCAGGAAATCTTGCGTCGCGGACGCTGTTGTATTGAGCAGTCTGAAGAGGACACGCCCCGTTCCAGCATTCAGCGTGAACGATCCCGACGACGTCAGTGTTGCACCACTGGATCTGTAGAGATTGGTATCGAATGTTCCGTTGTATCCGAAGAGAATGTGCGGAGCTTGGTAACTGCCGGTCGAACTATCGAGCGCAAGGAGTGGTGCATTGATATGTGTACCGGAGCCGACAATGTACGCTCCTGTAGAATTGCGGAGCTGCTGTACAACGAGGGCTCCGGAGCCGCGAATCGTCGACTGCGTCACCATCAGAAGACCTGAACTTGTGAGGGTCTTCTCCGCATGGAGAATATTGCCTGAGAGCGTTCCACGAATGGTCGTATTCCCTACGATGACAAGAGCACCTGAGAACGAACCATTCTTACTGATGACGAGGTTGGAGCCGGAGATGGTGCCAAGAACATCGAGTTTGGCCTTGGGGGAGGAGGTGCCGATGCCAAGGGAGCCGAGGGCGTAGGAGGTACCGTTCATGATGG
>JAHFJR010000007.1:40880-53354 GCA_023245775.1 Candidatus Peribacteria bacterium
TGCCCGAGGAGGAGAGGGACTTCTCACTGTGGAGGGTTTGTCCGGAGAGGGTGCCGAGGATTCTTAAGAGGATGGCTCCGGTGTAGGAACCTCTGGAGTTGATGACGAGGGCTCCGGTCATGGTGTCTCCGGAAGCATTGACGTAGCGGGCGTCAGCAGAAGACTGGGTAAGGCTTGTGCTGCCTCCGGTGTCATCGGACCAGCTGAGGTGGCCTGCTCCATCGGTCTTCAGGACCTTGCCGGAAGCAGAACCATCGGAGCTGGGGAAGGTGTAGGTGACGGAGTTGAGGGTGAGTGTGGAATTGAACCTGGCATTGCCATCGAAGATGGCGGAGCCGGTGACGGTTAGGAGACGCTCCGCGTGGAGGACGTCTCCGGAAGCAGTCCCACGGATGATGAGGCCGAGTCCGTTGTAGTTGATGGAGAGAGCCCCAACCATGGTGTCGCCTGAGACATTCACGTAGGCACTATCAGCATCGGAACTAGAGAGGCCCGAGACGATGGTGGTGGTGCTTGTTGTTGAGGTGGATCCTCCGCCACCGGATCCACCGCCACTCACGTGCCGACCTCCTCCCGCACCCAGATCAGGTTTTCTTCCCATGCCACTCACGTGCGCAAAATCATCAGTATTCACCGAAGCGCTTCCGTGCAACTCTGCAATGTCTTGCCAACGGATACGTCCGTCAACGAACATCAAAACTTGGCCATTCTTGGCTTCGCTCGGAGGATTCTGCTTCGCGCTGGAGGCTCTGTAGGCAGGCACCAGCTTCAGATTTGCTTCCAAACGCTCGATGATCCGCTTCGAAGCAACGGCTTGTAACGAAGGCACCTGTAGACTCTGCATGCGTAGAGGAGCATCTGTTTGCCCAGCAAAGACCTCTGTCGGCATCAGCGTACAGACAAAGAAAGTCAGTACGAGACGGGCGATGTTTTTGAGAGAAAAATGCATGTGTGTATTGACTTTTCTCGCGCGCGCTCTATCTATATGCACGAGAGAATCATGATATTGTAACAGAAAATTGAAATATTTGCTAGTAGATATAATGCAATATTTATAGATTTTGGAAATAGATTCTTTTCCACGCACAACTGTCCCCTCTCGAAAGAGCCAGAGGTATATTGAATCTTCCTGACAACTTGTTATGCTCCGCGCATGACTTCCTTTCGACCTGATGCACTACGACCTTTTCTCCAAACCACGCTCGACGCAACTGATTTTGCATCTCTGGGAGCCAAATATACAGGCAAGGTGCGTGATGTCTACTCACAGGAGAAACGGAGCATTCTCATCGCAACCGACCGTCAGTCTGCCTTCGATGTCTCCTGGTGCTCGATCCCGCTCAAGGGCCAAGCGCTGAATCAGATCAGTGCGTGGTGGTTCCAGCAAGTCAAGGACGTGATGCCAACGCATGTGATCGCTGTCCCAGACCCTAATGTGATGGTCGTACAGCGCCTAGAAATGTTCAAGGTGGAAATCATCGTCAGGGCGTACATGACAGGCTCAACTGGGACATCCGCTTGGGTCAATTATGCGAAGGGAGTGCGTCATTTCTGCGGTAATATTCTGCCTGAAGGCATGGTGAAGAATCAGAAATTCAAGACACCTCTCTTGACACCAACGACGAAAGGTGAGATAGATGAACTGATCGATCCTGCCGGTATTCTCGAACGAAAGCTCACGACCAAGACCCAGTGGGACGAGATCAGCGATCGAGCCCTCGCACTCTTCAAGAGAGGTCAAGAAATTGCAGCACAGCGCGGTCTGATTCTCGTCGATACGAAGTACGAAATGGGAGTGGACAGCGAAGGAACGATCACGATTGCGGACGAAGTCCACACGCCCGATTCTTCACGCTACTGGGTCGCATCTTCCTATGAAGAACGCATGGCACAGGGGATGGAGCCCGAAAGTCTCGACAAAGAATTCTTTCGTCTGTGGCTCAAGGAACAAGGCTTCGATCCTTCGTCGCTCAGCTCCTCAGGACAAGTAAAAAAGCCGGAGATCACGGATCATGTGCGCATGGAACTCGCTTCGAAGTATCTACAGCTGTACGAACGCATCACGGGAGAAGTCTTCAAGCTCCCCGAGACAACAGACGTACTCGGAAGAATCGAGAAAAATCTGGAGAGCTACAAGATGTGAATCTTGATCCGTGATCACTACCGTGGACTCACCATCCCACGCACCTGCTCTAGATCCATTTTCCACCCTGTGCCGACCTCATTCGCCTTACGAAAATCGGGATTCACTTCGAGCGCAAACTGTGCAAGAGCTTGTGATTTATATACCGCACATGGATCGAGTGTGCACGGGACCATCTGCAGAGCATTGATGAATTCTCCCTTTGCATCGAAGAAGAGAATCTCCAGAGGGATCAACGTCTCCTTCATCCAGAAACTGAGAATTTTTGGAGCTGGGAAAGCGAAGATCATTCCCTGACCAGCCGCTAGTTTCTCCTCACGATACATCAGCCCC
Source organism: Candidatus Peribacteria bacterium (assembly GCA_023245775.1). Classification (GTDB taxonomy): domain Bacteria; phylum Patescibacteriota; class Gracilibacteria; order Peribacterales; family Peribacteraceae; genus SICN01. Next base: position 43,357 of record JAHFJR010000007.1, read on the forward strand.
CTCTCGCGCTCCTTCGAGCTATCTGCGATCTCAACAGTCACCCTCGCAGTCTTAGATCCATCGAAGGAAGAGAGAGTCAGTGTCTTCGAGCCACACCCCGCGAGAGCGAGAAGGCAAAATAGAGCCGGAAGAGAGTGCGAAAGGCGCATGTGGGAAACGGGAGCATGGTAGAGAATTATGGCCTTTGCCGCAACGCCGCGATCGCCGCTCTTCGGTCCTTCGCCTTGAAAATCGCACTCCCTGCGACGAGATTATTGGCTCCAGCGAGGATGGCCTTCTTCGCCGTAACAAGATCAATCCCACCGTCGATCTGAATCATGAGTGTTGGATATTTTTTTCGAATCGTTCGCACTTTTTGGAGCACCTCTTCTAGAAATTTCTGACCACCGAATCCGGGATGCACGGACATGATCAGCACGAGGTCGATCACACCGATCACATCATCAATATCCGAAACCGGAGTCTCGGGATTGAGGGCAATACCTGCTGTTGCCTTTGCCGTATGAATGGCTTGTATCAGGGCTCTTCGATCATCTGTCTTCCGCACAGCTTCCGCATGGAAGGTGATGTTGCTGACACCAAGTGCAGCACATTCAGCAATGCGATCCGCAGGATTACTCACCATCAAATGCACATCGAGCGGAAGCCTCGTGTTGATGCACTTCACCACCGGAGCACCGAAGCTCACATTCGGAACGAAGTGCCCATCCATGACATCGAGCTGGAGCCAGTCAGCACAGGCCTCTATAGAATCAACTTCCTGCTGCAGGTGTCCAAAGTCAGCGGAGAGGATGGAGGGGGTGATGAGGACATTCATAGGTCTGCATCGGGAAATTGCTTGAGCCTTCTCTCATGCCTTTCACCTTCAAAAGCAGTCATCAGAAATACATCCACCATCTCACAGGCAAGCTGCGACTCGGTGACTCTCCCACCCAGACTCATCATGTTCGCATCGTTATGCCTGCGCGCCATCTCCGCGTCCCACAGACTCACACACCGCGCACAGCGAATCCCCTGTACTTTGTTCGCCACCATCGCCTCGCCATTGCCACTACCACCCACAATGATGCCTTTGCATCCATACTCATTCACTGCCTCTGCTGCTTTGCGCATGATCGGTGGATAATCGACCTCTTCCGCTCCGAACGTTCCACAGTCGATGATGTCCATCCCCTGCCCTATCAGATGAGCCTTCACAGCTTCTTTCAGAGTATATCCCGCGTGGTCGGTGCCGAGAACGATGCGCTGTTTCTGCATGTAGGGAGGATACCAAGCAAATTGACAATTGATAATGGACAATTGACAATCCCCCTATGGGGAAAAATAATCGACAGACTTTCATCGGTGCGAACTGGAAAATGAACACGATTCCGGAAGGTGCACTGCGCAGCGGTTCGCCATACCGATCGGATATCATCGATCTCGTCGTCTTGCCGATGTCCATCGACTTGTCTGCCTGCAGAGAAACAGGTATCAGATGCGGTGGTCAGGCTGGTCGAAGCGAAAAAACAGGAGCCTTCACAGGTGATATCAGTATGGAGATACTACAGAAGATCGGGGCTTCGCATGTGCTCTGCGGACACTCGGAGAGACGTCAACATCACCACGAAACAGATGAACAGATTGCGATGCAAGTGGAGGCAGCGGTCGCAGAAGGACTGACGCCGATCCTCTGCATCGGCGAAACGGCAGATCAACGTGAAATGGATGAGACAGAAGAAGTCCTCGAAGCACAACTTTCTCTCCTCTTGAAGTCTCAAAGCTCAACGCTCAACGCTCACAACTTCATCGTTGCCTACGAACCAGTGTGGGCCATCGGCACCGGGAAAACACCGACACCTTCCGAGGCCCAGACAACCCATGCATTCATTCGCTCTCTCCTGCCAGATCCTATGATCCGCATTCTCTACGGTGGATCCATGAATGGTCAGAATGCAGCGGAATTCCTGATGCAGCCTGACATCGACGGAGGACTGGTCGGAGGAGCATCACTGAAACCGGAGGAGTTTTTGAAGATTGTGGAGGCGGCAAAAAAGTGGAAAGTGGAAGGTGGAAAGTTGAAAGTGAAAGGCTGAAAGTGGAAAGTTCTATCGTTACTTTCCACTCTGCACTTTCAACGTTCCACCGTTATGTGCGAACCCACTGCCCTCCCCCTACATTCCTCACCACTCCCTGCAGCTCGAGAATGGTCAGTGTGGCATTGATCGTCGCAGCATCGAGTTTGGCTTTGACGACGAGATCATCGAGAGCTGAAGGCATCGATGAGAGGGATGACCACACGGCTTGCTCCTCGGGAGAATCGGACGCGAAGGTCTGCGTGCGAGACGGAGCATTCGATACGGCATGACCCATACCAAGTTCGGTCAAAATCTGCGAAGCGTCGGTCACGAGTTTCGCCGTCCCGCGCGTCAGAAGGCCGTGGCATCCTGCGTACATGGGATCAAAGATCTGTCCCGGCACGGCGAACACATCGCGATTGTAATCGAGTGCGAGATCTGCGGTGATCAGCGAACCGCTTCCCTCGGCGGCTTGCAAGACGACGGTGCCAAGAGAGAGGCCCGCGATGATGCGATTCCGTGCGGGGAACGTGAACTTGTCGGGTGTTGTATCGAGCGGAAATTCGCTGAGAATCAATCCGCCTCTCTCGACAATCTCATCGGCGAGTTTCTCGTGCACTCTCGGGTACATCATACCGAGCCCATGCCCAACCACAGCCACCGTTCTCCCACCCACACGCAGCGTTTCACGTGCGACTTCGGCGTCGATCCCCGCTGCGAGCCCGCTCACCGTGATCACTCCCGCCGCAACAAGGGGAGGGACCAGATGCTCCGTCACACGCTTGCCGTAGTCGCTCATGTCTCTGGCACCCACGAGCGCAATGCACGGTTCACGGAGGATCGAAAGATCACCACGGTAGTACAGAAACGTTGGACGATCTTCGATCTGACGGAGGAGGTCCGGATACGCATCATCCTCGAACGTGAGCAGGGTAATACCGCGCTTCCTCAGAACCTTCATGTGTGCCTCGGCATCAAATTCTTCGAATCGATTGAGCGCCTTGAACACGGACTCCTCACGAAGTCCCGCTTCGCGAAGCATCGCCTCCGAGATCTGTTCGAGCGCCACATCAAGTGTCTTGTATCGCTCCAAGAAATATGGAAGTCGTTTCGCCGTGAGGATGTTCATCCACGACCAACGGAGAGCGGACAGAGGCTGCACGATCGCAGTATAGCCGCGTCCGCGGACCCTTTTCAGATTCTTTTCGTGTCCTATTGCCAATCAGCGGTTTTATCCACAGAATAAGCGCCGAAAAGCCGATCTTTCTTCTCAGAGAACGCCTTGAAACAGTTGTCCAGAAGGACATATCCAGTACACATGCCGACGTAGCTCAGCTGGTAGAGCATAGGTATCGTAAACCTAGGGTCACCGGTTCGATTCCGGTCGTCGGCTCCATCACTGCACCACGTTCTCTTTCCCTCGCAACACATACACCCGTGCAAATATTCAAAGTATTTGGTACAATAGTCGGATTTGAAAAACTAAAAACTACACATCAACACTTACACCCACCCCCATGTCCATCGAAGCCTGCATCGCCCATGCGATTCATAAGGATTTAGACATCATCGAAGCATTGCCCGATGTCTACGAACTTCCTATGGAACAATTAGAGACACACATCGACCGCTACATCCATAACCTTCAATGTAGTCTGGTGAAGGCCATCAAGACTCTCGGAGAGCCTTACATCAAGTCCAAAGACGCCGCAGGCCTCTGCATCACTTGCCTTCGCGCTGGTGTCACCTTGCCCCCGGAAATGATGCTGAAGATGTGTCACACCATCCTGCAACTCAACGCCATCGATGCTCGGTTCATCGCGGACAACGCGGAAGGGACGAGTGTGTACTACATGAAGCTCACGCTTGCAGCGTGAGAACATTCCATCGACGCACGTCGAACACGTGCTCCTTTTCATCTTTGCTTCACGTGCAATGAATCAAGTATTCCCTCATGAAACGGAGCGGGCGAAGAAAAATCACTCAAAAATAGACTTTTGCGAGGAAGCAAGTCAAAATTTTGATTGGGAGCGGGATGCTTCCCGCGCCAAGCCTGTCTGCCGACAGGCAGGCATGGCGCTCCCGAACAAGGAAATAGTGGCGCAGATGACGAAAAGGATGACGACTTTCGATGTTTCTTTTGCTTCCTCCCTTCTAGCGTTTTGCAAACTGCGGTGCCCTTCTCGCTCGATGCAACCCAGGCTTCTTGCGCTCCTTGATGCGACTGTCCCTTCGGAGGAAGCCTGCCTGCTTCAACATCGTTCGGAGTGCAGGATCCATCAGGACGAGTGCTCGACTGATCCCGAGACGAATGGCATCGCTCTGGGCTACTTTTCCGCCACCGAGAACCTCGGCCTCGATATCGAGACTCTTCATCTTCTCGGTGATCACAAGCGGGGCTAACGCATTCTCGCTATGTGTCGAGAAGAAGTACTTGGTGATCGTGTCACCATTGACCGCAGCTTTGCCCACACCTTCCTGGAAGAGACGCACGCGGGCGATCGCACTCTTGCGCTTACCGAGGGCATAGAAGAAAGGACGAGTTGTCATACGAGAGAGAGCGGAAATGGAACAGGCTTCTGGGCATCGTGATCATGAGCTGCGCCAACGTAGACGTGGAGTTGCTTCAAGGTATGTTGACGCGTTGGGTTCTTCGGAAGCATACCTTTCACCGCAAGCTGGATGGCTTTCTCTGGGGTCTTTTCCATCATACGTTTGAGGGTCGTCTGACGCAGGTGACCGAGGTAGCCGGCATGACGGTAGTACTTCTTCTGCTCCACCTTGTCGCCGGTGACTTTGATTCTTTCAACATTGACGACGATCACATGGTCACCACTCGGCCAATGCGGCACGTACGTCGCACGGTGACGGCCGCGCAGCACAGTGGCGATCTGCGTGGAGAGTCGACCGAGGATCTGGTCTGTAGCATCCACGATGTACCATGTCGCGTGAGCCGGCTTTGGATAGGATGTCTTCATCGCAGTGGAAAGTGGATTGTGGAAAGTGGACAGTGATTGTAGGACACGACGAATGAACCAAAAGAGAGAATCATTGCAACGAGGGAGTAGAACGCTTGGAGGCACTTTTCACGTTCAACTTTCCACTTTGCACTTCCTCTGGCTCAGCGGCATCGAGCAAAATCAGATCGGCAAGCATCGCACCGTCACCCTTTCTCGAGCCGACCGGCACAACACGGGAGAAGCCGGATGAGCGCTTGGCATAGCGCTTCTTGAAGACTTCTAGGACTTTGCGACACGCATTCGGATCGAAGACGATCTGATTGATCTTGCGAATCGCGAGATCTGCCCTCTCACGCTTGCCGATCGTCAGCACGCGATCCACGAGAGCCTTGACGACCTGCGCACGCTTCTTCGTCGTACGGATGTGCTCGTAGAGCAGCACCGACGTGACCATGTTGCGCAGCATCGAGCGCGCTTGGTCGGGTTTTCTTGCTAGCCGTTTGCTGTGATTGCGGTGACGCACGAAGTGAAGTGGAAAGTTGAGGGTGGAAAGTTGTAGACGGGGAGTGTCGATGATGCATACTTCTTTGTCAATTGCTTGCCCCTCGTAACTCCCGCAGGAGCGACGTGGGGTCCATTCTGTCCTATTCCTCCGTCAGCGTTAATCCTCGAGTTGCGAGGGTCGCCTTGACCTCATCGAGAGCCTTGCTTCCAAATCCGCGGAAGTTGGAGAGAGTGGGAGGAGAACACTTCACGAGTTGTTCGATGGAACCTACCCCCGCATTGATGAGTGAGTTGAGTGTACGTGGAGACAAGTTGAGAATCTCGATCGGCGTGTAGCTCTCCTTCGTGGAGGAACGATCAGCCTCGGGGACCACCTGACTCGTACGCGTGAAGTCGGCCATGAACTCCTTCTCGACGGTCTCTTGGTCCAGCGAGAAGAAATTGAAGTACTGCGAGAGGAGTTGGCTGCCGAAGCGAATCGCCTCATCGGCGCTGAGGGAGCCATTCGTGACGACTTCGATCACCAGTTTCTCGAGGTTCGTTCTCTGGCCGACGCGGGTTGGCTCCACTTCGAAGCGCACACGCTCCACGGGAGAAAAAATCGTATCGATGTGGATGAGGCCGGGCTCGTTGCGCTTCTTGTTCAGTTCGGAAGCCGGTTGGTACCCCACTCCCTTCTCGACCGTGAGATCCATCTTGATACTCGCCCCCTTCTCGAGATGGAGAAGCTCGAGGTCAGGATTGAGCACCTCGATATCCGAACTCGTCTTGATGTCACCGGCCGTGAGCACCTTCGGACCCTTGCCCTCGAGTGTCACCACCTCAGCATCCTTGTGATGCTTCCGAAGTTTCACCTGCTTCAGATTCAGACCAATGTCGAGAATGGACTCACGAACACCCTTCAGCGTGGTGTACTCGTGATGAGCCCCAGCAACGCGCATCGAGCTGATGGCAGCACCAGGCAAACTGCTGAGCAGAATGCGACGGAGCGCGTTTCCGAGCGTCATACCATACCCAGGAGGCAGAGGGCCGACCGCGAAGATGACGTGCGTCGGATCCCCCTTCTTCACCTGAACGTGCGTAACCTTCGGGAGACCGATCTCTTCCTGAATGATGTGCATAATGAGGTGGGTAGAAAACGGATAAGATCGTAGGATTACCGTGAGTAGAAACCGATGACTTTGCGCATGTCGATGGAGCTCTCGAAGTGCTTCTCCTCGCTTGGAAGAGCGATGACCTCGAAACTGATCATCGATGAGTTGGTCTTGATCCAATCGGGTGACGTGTAGCGTTCGTGGGCCGCGAGGATCGCCGGAAATACTGGTGAACTCTTCCGTTGAGCACGTACTTCCACTTTGTCTCCGATGCTGACCTTGTAGGAAGGAATCGTCACCCGTACGCCGTTCACCGTGAAGAGGCCATGGGAGACGAACTGCCTCGCCTGCATACGCGTCGAAGCGAATCCTGCACGGAAGAGCGCATTATCGAGACGGCGCTCCAAGAGTGCGGCCATCATCGTATCAGTCTGTCCGAGTGTTTCGCTTGCTTCGGCATAGATGGCGCGAAGACGCTTGTCGTGCACCCCGTACGTGAACGCAACCTTCTGTTTCTCCAGAAGCTGCTTGCCGTACTCACTGATTTTGGCCTTGCCCGTGCGACTTGCGGCCTGCATACCGGGCGGATACGGCTTGCGTTGGAGAACACGATCGTACTTATCCGCACCGAAGATATTGACTCCCAGTCTGCGAACGCGCCGTGCTTTCGGACCCGTGTATCTCATTGGTGAAGTGGAAAGTGGAAAGTAAAAAGTGGAAAATAACGGATCATATTACACACGACGAGGCTTGGCTTGACGACAACCGCCATGTGCGATCGGCGTGGTATCGACGATCGCATCGAAGTTCACACCAGCCACTTGGAGTCCGCGGATCGCCTGCTCCCGACCGGGACCAATCCCTTTTATTTCGATCTGCAGAGACTGAATGCCGAAGGATGTCACCATGCTCATCGCCTTCTCTGCAGCCACTTTGGCAGCGTATGGCGTGGATTTTCGCGCACCCTTGAAACCGGAAGATCCGGCACTCGCCCATGCCAAGACCTGGCCATTCAGATCCGTGATCGACACGATGGTATTATTCTCCGTCGCACTGACACACGCACGGGCCTTGAGGACGGTGCGCTTCGTCTTCTTGACCTTGCGCTTGCCAGTCTTGTCACCCTCCACTTTGGGGGCAGCGACGATCGGAGCATCGGCCAGGATTTTTGAGATATCGGATTCAGCCATAGGAGAATAGGAATTAGGTCTTCGTCAGAGTTGTGCGTCCAGAGAGTCCGGTCTTGCGCTTGCCACGCTTGGTTCTGGCGTTCCTGCGCGACGTCTGGCCACGAACGGGAAGCTTCTTCTTGTGACGGTGGCCTCTCCAGGTACCGATGTCCTGCAGACGCTTGATATCGAGCGACACCTTGCGAACCAGATCTCCCTCCGTGAGCATCGTCTCGATCGTCGAACGGAGGAGCCCCTCCTGCGTCTCGCTCAACTTGTCCGCTTTCGTATCGAGATCAATCTTCACACGCTCCAGAATCTTCCTCGACATCGGACGCCCCACACCCTTGATCGCCGTGAGGGCAATCTCGATGCGCTTACTACCTGGGAGAATGACGCCAGAGATACGAACCATGAGACGAGTGAGTAGTGGGTAGTCGGAAGTACGTCGTAAGTAGAGTATGTCAGCCTTGTCTCGCCTTATGACGCGGGTTCTTGCACACGATGTAGTTCCTTCCCCTGCGCCTCACGCGGCGACAATCGGTGCAACGCTTCTTGAGAGAGGGGCTGACTTTCATGGTTGAGGAGTGACAGAGGGGGCGGGAGCGGGAGAAACAGGAGCGACTGGCGGAGCGACGGGGGTAAATCCAGCCGGATCATCGGAGCGGAAGCGATAGACGATGCGACCCTTCTGCAGGTCGTAGGGCGTCATCTCCAGACGCACGCGATCACCAGGGAGAATGCGCACCTTATTCACGCGCATGCGGCCCGCGAGGTGACAGAGGAGTGTGTGATCCTTGGCTTCCAGAGAGGTGATGCGAACGCAGAACGTGGTATTGGGAAAGCACTCCGTCACCACGCCAATGAGCTCGATCACATCCTTGGACACCGAAGAGAAAAGGGAAGCTGGAATGAAGTAAAGCCGTGGGAGCTTAGAGATTTTCGAGGGCTTGGGCAAGCCTTGCCCCCCTGAAATGCAGGGGGAAGATATAAAATGTATTGCAAATTTACAAATATATTTTATAAAATCATTATTGGCACAGATCCTCCACTTGGATGTCTCGTTCCGGTCCTCACCTCCCGTCCTCCTCTCCACTGATGTGGAGAGGAGGTGGCCCGTGTTTCACTAAAAACAGTGCGCCCTTCTCCAGCCCTCAGGCAGGAGAAGGGTCGGGGATGAGGACCGTCAAGGCCTGAAGCAGAGAACAGTATATGCATTCCTCATGCCTGCAGCTTCTGTGTACTCCACCAAAGAATGATGGGAACAAAAAGAATTGTCTCTATGACCAATCTCTGCTACAATGGTGAGAAATGTCGACACAAACAACGACCACCGGACATCAGATTCTCAGCGTGCCTTCCGGCGACGAGATCTACGATGCACTGATGTCGAAGATCGAGATGGAGCTGATCACCGTCAATCTCCCCATGCTCGATGAACAGTATGCCGACGAAACCCCTGACGAGCGAAAGGCGCGCTATGAGCGCTACCAGCGTGCGTACGAGCAGTACGACCTCGCCTTCGCAGAGTGGATCAAGACCTTCCATCTCGCCGTCGAGGCGTGCCGCAGAGAAGTCATGAAGATGGCCGAAGAGAAGGATCGGGTAGCGGACGCAGTAGCAATGAATGCACTGGAGGCAGCCTTCGAAACGGCAACAGTCTAGTTCTCCATCTCCCCCGTTCGTATGAGAAACACACACTTCACCCTCACTAACCAAGAGCAACGCCTACTCCGTATGGCACCGGAAAGTAGCAATGTACCTGATGTACCAGTAGAAACTCCGAAAGCGGCACCTGTAGCTCCTAACACCACTCCGGAAACAATTAGGGATGGTCAGGCAACACAAACAAGAGTAGATACCGCAGGAAGCGAGGCAGTGCAGGCAGCGCAGAAGCTAGTCGCGGATAAGAATATGGGGGCATTCATGAAGATAAGTGGGGAAACCACTGGAAAAGTACTTGGAACAGCTGAGGCATTTCTCAAGCAAACAAGTTCTGATGCAAGGGATGCAAGGGTAAACAAAAATAAATTTGAAAAAGAAGGAATCGTAGAGAGTGCGACATCGTACGCTGGTCAAGCTTTTGGAAGGGGGCGCGAGATTGCAGAAGGTTTTGCGAAGAAAGGAGCAGAAAAAAGTGCTAAAGCTGAGAAAGAAATCGGAGAAGTGAAAGTGGCGCTCGGCGACAAAGAACAGCCGAAGAAGGTAGATAAG
>JAHFJR010000030.1 GCA_023245775.1 Candidatus Peribacteria bacterium
TTCTAGGCCGTATTGCACGATGGCCTTTGCACCCTTCTTCGACGCATGTTTCGGGAGGTGTGCTCGTGCGAAAGCGATATTGACGATTATGGGGATCCCGATCGTCGCGATGAGCATCAAGAGTGGAGATGGTTGGTACGCCAAGATGCACAGTGTGCTGATCACGAGCAGTGTGCTCGACACGATGTTCGCCTTCAGTGCGAGGACAAAGTTTCCCGTGCCAAGCGTGATCCCGCTGAAGAGCATGCCCGCCACCTGTGAACAGGGGAAGAGCACTGCTGCAGCGAGGAGCAGGTGCGACATGCCTTCGTAGTGGAAGTACGGCAGGACGGGAATCATGAGGAGGAGGGCAGCAGAGCCGACGATGCAGATCAGGAATTGCCTCCATGCCACTTCAAGGAGCGCTCCGCTCTCCCCTCGAGCGATGGCACGTGCGCTGGCCTTGTAGATCTCTGGTATGCCAAGACTCGACAGTGTGCCGATCACAGCGAGGATCCACTGATACTCGCCGTAGAGCGTACGGGGGAACAAGCGTGCGACGATGTACCCTGTGACAACTCCGCGCAGGACAGCGACAGCGTGGCCCATCGTCACATAGGCGCTGTTTTTGGCAAGGGATCGAGCATTGATTCCTAGACGAATTCCGATTCGACTGAGGCCGTCCGAGAAGCGTTCGATGAGTCGCTGCATCATGCTGAGGCAGACTATCAAAGCTTGACCGATCCGCCCAGCGTTCCAGCGTGCGTGAGCTTTTCGCGATCAGCGTTCATCATGATAGCTGCGAGTTCGCGGAGGGTGGTCTTCGCCTTCCATCCCAACTTCTCGTTCGCCTTGGACGGATCCCCCAGCAGCACATCCACTTCGGCTGGGCGAAAGTAGAACGGATCGACGGCGACGATCACACGCTTCGTTTGTTGATGACGATACAGTTCCTTTTTCCCCTCTCCCTCGCGCACATAGGGGATGCCAGCTTCCTCCAGACACAGTTCCAGAAACTCGCGTACCGAGGATGTTGTGCCGGTGGCGAGCACGTAGTCCTCTGGCTCTGGTTGTTGGAGCATGCTCCACATGCCTTCCACGTACTCCTTCGCGTAACCCCAGTCACGTTTCGCTTCTAGGTTGCCGAGATACAGACAGTCCTGTGTTCCGGCTAGGATGCGTGCGAGTGAGAGAGTGATCTTTCGTGTGACGAAGTTCTCGCCGCGACGAGGCGATTCGTGATTGAACAGGATACCGTTCACGGCGAACATGCCGTAGCTCTCGCGATAGTTATGCGTGAGGTAGAAGGCGAAGGCTTTGGCGCAGCCGTAGGGACTGCGTGGGTAGAACGGTGTGGTTTCGTTCTGCATGGGCGATGAGACTTTCCCAAAGAGCTCACTCGAGCTGGCCTGGTAGAACTTGGCACAGAGCCCGCTCGTGCGAAGTGCCTCTAAGAGGCGAACGGTGCCAAGGCCGGTGACATCGCCGGTGTATTCGGGCGTGTCAAAGCTGACGCCAACGTGGCTCTGAGCGGCAAGATTGTAGATTTCGTCCGGCTTGGAGGCCGCCAGCACACGCGTGAGTGAGCTGCTGTCGCCCATATCCCCGTAGTGTAGGAAGATAGGCGGTGTGTGGTGATGGGCATCGGTGAAGAGGTGGTCGATGCGGCCACGATTGAAGGTGGATGCCCTGCGGACGAGACCATGCACTTCATACCCTTTGCTGAGGAGAAATTCCGCAAGGTACGATCCATCCTGTCCGGTGATGCCGGTGATCAGTGCTCGTCGAGGTGCCACGCTTCACATCTTAACAGTGCCGAAGGTAGTCTCCAAATAGGCTTTCCTGCCCCGTCGTCCTACGTCTCTGGTACGCTTCACTCATGACTCCGGACCAGATCGCCCTGCTCACTCAGCTCCTCCAACAAGTGAAGAACGAGCATTTGCTCTCGCCGAACATGCCCCTTTCCATCTGGAAAGCTCTGCATCAGGTCGTGCCGATTCCGGCGGTGGAGGTCATCGTGACAAGGACGGGTAAAGATTTTCTCCTCACCTATCGTAGCGATGCAGACTGGGATGGTTGGCATATTCCCGGCGGCTACATGCTGTACCGAGAATCCATCTCAGAAGCCTGCGAGCGCATTGCCAACAAAGAACTTGGGATAGCACTGACATTCGAACGGGTGATCGATGCCTTCATGTGGCCGGACCACCCCACAAGCAGTGCGCTGTCTCTCGTGTGTGTCTGTCAGACATCCGAGAAGCCGAAGGATGGACGGTGGTTCACCGAGATTCATTCGAAGATGATCCCACATCACGGCGAGTTTCTACGGACGTTCCTCGCGACCAGCTCGTTTTGATGCGAGGCGTCCCTTCACTCCACTTCGATTCCTTCTTCTCTTAGTTGCCGCTTCAGCATTGTGAAGAAGACTTCGAAGAACCGTGCTCGCTCCATCGCCATCTCTTTCCCCAATCGAGTCCGCACGCAGACATCACTCTCAGGATTCACCCAGTCGAGTGAGTAGGCGATGTCACGCAGCACGGACTTTGGATGTCTGTAGGTGGCTTCTGGATCCGCGAGGAAATGTATAACATCGATCACGGGGAGATCTGAGTAGAATTGTCCGGAACGCGGCAGGAGGTCGGCATCGAGATTCACCACACGATCGCCATCCTGCAGGGCGATCTGCACATTTGAGTCCTCTGGAGCATTTTTTCCATCATGGCCGAGAACAGCATCAATGACGGTTGCCATGTCTGTCTCGCTAAGGTCACCTTGTATCCAATTTTTTATGCGAACGATGACTTTATCGCGCGGAACTTTTTTGCGGTCTAACCCTTTCTCTGCCTGTATCGTTCGATCAGCATTGTGAACGAGGCCTGCAATTCCTGCGAGATGAGACTGATGTTCATCCCCCCATTCGTCCAGTGCTACTCTGTGTGCGATTTCTCCCACACGTTTCGCGTGAAGAAGATCATGGTGATGGATCTTCCTACCTGCTGCTTTCAGTTGTGCATAGGTCCCCTCTACTCGTTCAGTGATCTCAGGGAACAATTCCCAGATTGTCCTCGCACTGCTCTTCTGTATCTTCTCAACGGCGTGCACTGCCGCTTGCATCAATTTACTATCGGCTCTTTCCGTGATGATTTCATGTGGAGCTTGTTCTGGCATGAATGTTGTACGTGAGGAGACACGAAACATTATAAAAATAATTTGCTTAAATGTCAATATTCTTTCATTATTTATCTTCTTCCCTGCCTGAGATCATTCTCGATCATGAGTTTGATGAGCTGCTTGTATCGTATTTTTGGCTCGTAGCCAAAGGTCTTCTGGGCTTTGGAGAAGTCTGCGATGAGCGTACTCGTCTTGCCAGGGCGCAGGAGTGTTGGATCGACTTCCACGTAGTCAGCGGCCTTCAGACCAACGATCTTGAAGGCTTCTTCCACAAACTCTCGCACGGAGTGTGCTTCGCCGGTGCCGATCACGAAGTCGTCAGGTGTGTCGAGTTGTAAGATATTCCATGCTGCTTCCATGTACTCGCCGGCGTATCCAAAGTCGATCCGAGCGTCCATGTCACCGAGGAGGAGCTTCTTCTGGAGTCCGAGCGAGATGCGCACAGCGGCCTTCGTGATCTTGCGTGAGACATAGGACTCGGTCCTGCGTGGTGACTCGTGGTTGAAGAAGATCGCTGTCGACACGAAGAGTTTGTGTACCTGTCGGTAGTAGCGACTGAGCATCCATGCGTAGACTTTTGCGCAGGCGTAGGGGCTCTGTGGCATCAGTGGAGTGTTCTCATTCTGTGTCTTGCTCTCGGTCAGGCCGAACATATTCGATGTCAGCGGCTGGAAGAAGCGAATGGTTGGGTCGAGTTGCCGAACGATCTCGAGAACGCGTCCTGGTGCAGAGCCGGTGATATCCGACGCATAGTCGACCAGGTCGTAACTCCAGCCCGCGTGGTCTTGATCCGCCTCGTTGTAGATCTCCTGTGGTCGAACGCTCTTGATCGTTCGATAGAGCGACGTCGTATCGGCCAAGTCGCCACGATGCAGGGTGATCTTCTCTAGGAGAGCATCGATATTCTTCGTATTGCCGGTGGAGGATTTTCGGATGAGGCCGTGTACCTCGTAGCCTTTACTAAGTAGCAGTTCGGCGAGGTACGATCCGTCCTGTCCGGTGATGCCGAGAATCAGTGCGCGTTGAGACATGGGATGGCGAGAGTTGACAGAGGATGCAGAGGAGTGATGCCGAGGATGCGAGTTCTCGTCCTTATGGGACGACCCGAAATTCGGGCAGGGGAAGGATAAACTGGCCACCCTTCTTGCGCCAGGCCTCTTCGCGACGGTAGAACTCATCGAAGAAGGCGTAGGGCATCACGAGGAAGTAATCGGGATTCGCTTTCCTCGCCTCTTCTTCGGAGACGATGGGGATGCCTGTTCCCACCGTGAACTTTCCCCATTTTTCTGGACTACGCTCGGAGGCGGCCTCGATATCGTTGTGATCCAGGCCGTAGTACTGCAGGATCGTATTCCCCTTCGTGGATGCTCCATACACCCACACGCGTTTTCCCCGTGCGACGGCATCCCGCACGAATGCGACACATTTCTTTCTGTTCTCTTCGATGCGGGCAAAGAAATCGGTATGGATCTTCTTCGAGGTCATCCCGCGTTCTTCATTGCGATAGTTCTTCAGCCGCTCTGCTGCACCCGGCAGAATGGGAGGATGGCCGTTCTTGAGTCCTGCATACACGCGGTAACTGCCGCCATTGACGAGGTTGTGTTCGATGTCGATGAGTGTGAAGCCATTCTTCTCGAGGAGGAACTCGAGCGAGGAGAGCGAGTAGAACTCGAGGTGTTCATGGCAGATGTTGCCGACGTCATTCGTATCCAACATATTCTTCAGGCACATCAGCTGCGCCACGAACACACCATCTTCCTGCAGGGCCGATGCCGCGTCGCGGATGAACTGATTGGGATCTTCCATGTCGTAGAACATGCCGATGGCGGTGATGACCTTGGCCTTCCTCTGGACCACGCTCTTGTAGTTCTCGTAGGTCCAGAAATCGTTGATGAATGTGTCGAGGCCTTTCCTCCCTTCCTCGGCGAGGTTGGAGGCTGGCTCGACGCCGACTTTGATGAGGCCGGGGATGCTGTAGGTTCGCAGCATCGTTCCATCGTTGGAACCGATATCGAGTACGATATCTCCTGCCTTCAGTGCCATGCGATCTTCGATGCTGTGGGTGATATCTCGTAGGGCGTTGCGCATCGTCTCGGTCACACCTGATCGGTACCAGTAGAATCGGCTGTAGAGCAGTTCTTGAGGTGCACTATCACGTAGCTGCACCAGTGAACAGTGCTCGCACATCACCATCTCGAGTGGTGCCTTGATCCCTTGACTTGGTTGCTCGACGAAATCGGAGATGAAGATATCTCCGAGTGTGTAGAGGCTGCTGATGTCAGACGAACCACACACACGGCAACGCTCGATGGTCGTGGTGCGGGGAGGTTGATGGCTGGAGGAGGGTGTCATGTGTGCGATGAACTCCTGCCCATCTTAATCGTAAGTACTCTCAGTGCATAGCGGAGACTCAGACGAAGGAAGACGAAGAGATTGCCATCCGTCTTCGAGACACCTGCTTTGCGCAGTCCATAGCGGTAGGGTACTTCGACGACACGCAGGTGCTTCTGCAGACAGGTGTAGATCCATTCGACGAAGTACTCACCGAATCCTCGTTCTGATAAGGGTGCCAGCAGCAGTGCTTCGCGTCTTGCGGCTGCGAATCCTGAGGTCCAATCCCAAAACTTGTAGCCGAGCACGAGACGCGTGTACGCATTGAAGACGTAGCTGAGGAAGGCGCGAAACCGTGGACGTGTATCCATACCTCCTGGCACGTACCGCGAGCCGACGGCGACATCGAATGCATCCAGTTTTTCCACGAGGATCTGGATGTCTTCTGGAGGAATACCCAAATCACAATCAAGCCAGACGACGATTGCTCCTCTCGCTGCACGCGTCCCATCAGCGAGGGCTGAGGCGAGGCCGCGCTTGTCCATTCGTCGAAGCAGTCGGCAACGTGGTTCACCGAGCTGCGTCACGAGTTCCCACGTGCGGTCGGGACTGTTGTCATCAACGACAATCATCTCGAGTAGACTCTCTCCGAGTGTTTGCTTGATGCGCGTGATGGCTTCGATGATATTGCCGCTCTCGTTGTAAGACGGGATCACGACGGAGATGCTGGCGGGGAGGGGTTTCATGGGAGAGTCGGAAGGGTGTACCGTTCTGATGTGATGTCGCGGACGGCTGTACAGACGGCCGAAAGTTGTTCTTCGGTGAGTGCGAGTCCTGAGGGAAGATAGAACCCGCGTGCAGCGATGTCTTCGCTGATGGGGAAGGATGTCTTCGCCTGCGGATGTGTGCTCAGAAACGGCTGACGATGGCAGGGATAGAAGAAGTCGCGCGTATCGATGCCTCTCTCGAGGAGCCTGGAACGCAGCTCGTCTCTCGTGATGCCACATGCATCCTCGACGAGTACGGCGTACATCCAGTACACATTCGTCGCATAGTCTTTGGTGATGGGGAGCCGCAGTCCGCGAATGGATGATAATTCCTCGCTGTACCGTCGAGCCATCCACTGTTTCTTCTGCACGTACTCATCGAGGTGTGCGAGCTGACCGACGCCGAGCGCTGCCTGTAGGTTCGTCATGCGGTAATTGAAGCCGAGGTCGGTGTGGACGAAACGCTTCTCTGGACTATGTGCCAGATCTCGCAGGCACTTGGCACGCGCCGCGAGTGCATCATCATTGGTCACGACCATCCCACCCTCACCGGTGGTGATGAGTTTATTCGCGTAGAAGCTGAAGCAGTTCATGAGACCCATCGATCCACATTGCTTCCCTTTATAGGTTGCGCCATGCACCTCCGCTGCGTCTTCCACGACGGCGAGCTCGTGTTTTCGTGCGATCGCCAGAATCGGATCCATGTCTGCACTGTGGCCATAGAGATGGACGGGGAGAATGGCCTTGGTGCGCGGGGTGACGGAGAGAGCCACCTGCATCGGATCCATCGCGAAGGTCTCACGATCGACGTCGACAAATACGGGCGTCGCGCCGGTGTACATCACGGCTGTGACCGTTGCGATCATGGTGAAGTCTGGAACGATCACCTCGTCGCCCGGGCCGATGCGCAGGCTTGCGAGCGCTAGGTGGAGCGCGGCTGTTCCGTTCATGACGGCGATGCCGTGTTTCATACCCACGAACGCTGCAAATTCCTGCTCGAAACGGAGAATGGCGGGACCAGCCGATGAGATCCAACCCGTTTCGAGTGCTTCGAGAACGGCGCGTTTGGATTCGGGCGCGATGACCGGTTCGTTGACGGGGATCTTCATGATGCGGACTGGAAATTTTTGACGGTGGCAGTGCCGACGTAGGGTCCCTGCTTCACTTCGATCATGCGACAGGTCTCGAGGACCTCGATGCCGTGGCCGCCTCGATAGAAGAGGAGGAAATCACCTGTGCTGAGGGTCTCTTGGCCGAGCAGTTTCCACAGATCGTCGTAGACGGTCACGCGGATCTTCCCGCGTTCGATGTAGAGGAACTCACTCAGGCCTTCGATGTTCTTCGCTCCTCGCGTATGTCGGTGGGGCTGAACGATGTATCCCGTGGAGCGCTCCATGACCCCAGCTTGCAATTCCTCCCCTGGTTCCGTGAGGAAGCGCGCTCCGCCTGCGGCAGAAACATTTCTGAAGATCAGAGCATACGTTACGGCTCCTTTCTTGATGGAGACGATCTTTTCCATGAGGCGGAGAATACTGCTCGGGAACGTGTGTCGCAAGCTCGATCCTTGGTTCTCACGCGTCGTAGACCATCTCGAACCAAGCACGGAGTTGGATGATCATCTGCAGTGTGTGGAGGCCGTACTGTTCGTGCGACTGGTGTTGCTTCAAGACCGTACGGAGTTCCGTGACATCGAAGAGCTCTTGTAGATGTCGATTCTCCAGTGCCTGCTCTACGAGTGGCGCACACTCACGGCGTAGCCATTTGGCGAGAGGAGGATAGAAGGATGACTTGCCGATCGATCGAATGCCATGAGGGAGGAGCGGATAGTACGTGTCTTTGAGGAGGGTCTTCGTTCGGTTCCATCCCACATGCCAATCACTTTCTGTGCCGTGAGACGCAGCGATGATGAGGGGATCGAGAAAAGGCACACGGCACTCGAGGCCGCTAGCCATGGTCACCGCATCACCAAGACGCAGTGATTCATCCACGAGCCACAGGTCGCGATCGAATTCCATGAAGGCACGGAGAGGATCCGTACGCAAGAGTTGGGATTTTTTTTGAGTCTCGAATCGTTCGTGAAAGAGCATGGTCGTTGCCGATGCATCGAACCAGTGTCCGCGCAGGATCGGGGTGATTTCCTTGAGAGGTCTTGCGAGAAGACGTTCAGCGAGGGTGGGGCCCGGTTGCATCGCGAGGACATCTGGCGGGTACCCAAGCAGGCTGCCGATTCCCGATCGTAGACTCGGTGGAATGAGACGAAGAGCGTGCAGAATCTTTGCAATACGGTACCGCGGATAGCCGCCAAAGAGCTCATCGCCTCCTGAGCCGGTGAGGACAACATCTATGTGTTTCTTCGCTTCGCGTGCGAGAATGAACTGCGCCATCGCTACCGAGTCAGCATTCGGCTGGTCGAGGGCCTTTGCCGTATCGGCGTACACCTCGCGGCAGATGCCTGCGGTCAAGACGATCTCCGTATGATCGGTTCCGTAGTGAGCTGCTGTGTGTGCTGCCACTCGTGCATCTCGGTTGAATCGTTCCTCGTCTTCCTCAGCCGATGCCTCAAAGCGAACTGTGAACGTTTTGATGGGTCTCTTGGCATGGTTCGCCATGTGGTGCAGCACGATCGACGAATCCATACCGCCGCTCAGAAAGATTCCCACGGGCTTATCCGACACCAGATGGTCGCGCACGGCCATGTCCATGCGCAGTGGGAATTCATGCTGGAACTGTTCTTTTGAGTTGTACAAGATCGGCTCGACTTTTGCTTGGAACGATCTCCGTGTCTCTCGACCGTCTCTCGATGTGATGATTGTGCTCGGTGGTACGGATTCGATCCCTTCGCAGAGAGTCTGTGGACCTGGAACGTAGTGCAGACGCACGTACTGCGAGAGAGAGCGAAGGTTGAGTGCTGGCTTTGATGGAAGCGATTGCAGCAGCGAACGCATTTCGGAGGCGAAGTGCAGTACGCCATTCGGGTACGCGACGAAGAGCGGTTTGATCCCGCTGCTGTCACGGACCACGTACCACGTCTGTGTGCGGATGTCGTAGAGTCCGAATGCGAACATACCGCGCAGCAACTGGACACAGTCGATGCCGTATCGATCGTACAGTTTCAGCAGGACTTCGGTATCACTGCCCGTGCGGCAAGAGAATTTCTCTGCCTCTTTCAGTGCCCGATAATTGAAGATCTCGCCGTTGTAGACGATCACGGCGGTACGACCATCGTTCCACATCGGTTGGTCGCCCAGCGGACTGGGGTCGAGGATCGCGAGTCGCGCGTGACCGAGTGACGCTCCGTGGGTCAGCAGCACGGCATGACCGTCCGGTCCACGGTGGACCAGTGCCTGTGTCATGCGTCTGATCTTCGCATCGTCTTCGCCAGTACATCCTGCAATGCCGCACATACATCACCAGTATAGAAGTGGATCACGTTCCTGTCTTCGTTCCCGATCCGCGCCAGCTCACCCCTTTGTATGGAGAAAGATGCACATCGCTCCACTGTTCCGGTGGAAACCAACTCTGGATCTGTTCCTTCGAGATGAACCACGTCTGAGGTGCGTTCAATTTGTCAAAGACATTCAGCATGTTTCTGGAGTAACTCAGCTTGCGCCAGTTCTGGAAGTACTGGAAGAAGGGGAGCCGTGAGAGCGGAAGCAGATAGATCGTGTAGATCGGCACGTACAGGAGAACGGTGAGAACGTGTGCGAGGGCGAGTACGACAGGACGCGGCAGATGATGGATGATCACGGTCTTCATTGGCTCGAGCACGAAGCGATTCAGGAAATTCCCTTCGTTGCTGTAGACCCAGACGATCGTGCGTCCGCCGGGCTTGCAATGCTTCGCGATATTTTGGAATGTCACGTTTGGATCATCCGTGTGGTGCAGGACGCCGATGCAGTAGACGATATCGAATTGCTTTCCAAGATTCATCGCTGCGAGATCGTCTTCTTTCAAAGTCACATTCTTCAGGCTCGCCGTATTTTTGCTCGCGCTGGAGACCGCATTCAGGTCGACGCCGGTGATGGAGTGTGCATACGGGGCAACGAAGTTGATGTGTTGCCCGCCACCACAGCCGCAGTCGAGCACCTCTTTCCCGCGGAAGGTCTCGAGTGTATTTGGGGAGATCCACTCCGTGAAGAGCCACTGGTTATCATCGTAGATCCGGTCCCACTGCCAGGCCCACTGGGGATGTTTTTCCTGCATGGAGGGAGGATAGCAGAAACTTTTTTATCCGTTTACTGCCTCACTCCGTCGCTGATGCGCCACCTCTCTCCCTAAAGGGAGAGAGGAATTCAAGGAAATGTATAACAGTGCGCCCCTCTCCCTTTAGGGAGAGGGGAAGGGGGTGAGGCAAGTCCGCTATACTTCCCCCATGTGTGGCATTGCAGGCATCCTCCGTTTCGATGGCGCCACGGTTGATCCAGTTGCTCTGGATCGTCTCACAGATGCGCTTGCTCACCGTGGGCCCGATGGTCGCGGGACGATGATCGCAGGTTCGGTTGGCCTCGGTCACCGGCGTCTCTCCATCTTGGATCTCACCGATGCAGCGAGTCAGCCGATGCGGACGGATGACGGAGAGGTCGCGATTGTCTTCAATGGAGAGATCTACAATTTCCAGCAACTTCGGTTGGAGCTTCTTGCGAAGGGACATGTTTTTCGCTCCACAGGGGATACGGAAGTACTCCTGCATTTGTACTGCGAGTATGGAGAGGCGTGCATGACCAAATTGCGTGGCATGTTCTCGTTCGCGATTCATGATCGACAGAAGCAGATCGTGCTGCTTGCGCGCGATCGTGTTGGCAAGAAGCCGCTCAAGTATTTTGCTACAGGTTCGATGTTCGTCTTCGCATCGGAACTCAAAGCTCTCCGCACACTTCCCGAGTGTCCGCGCGATGTGGATACGGAATCTCTCCATCACTTCTTGACGATGATGTACGTGCCCTCTCCGGAGACGGGCATTCAGGGCATTCGGAAGCTCCCCGCTGCGCATTTTTTGAAGATCGATCTGAAGACCGGATCACAGGAACTGAAACGCTACTGGTCTTTGACCTACCAGACGGATCGGTCGAAGTCTCTTCTGGAGTGGAAGGAGCAGATTCTTGAGGTGTTTCGAGAGAGCGTACGTCTCCGGATGATCGCCGATGTTCCGGTCGGAGCATTCCTCTCCGGCGGGATCGACTCTGCGGCGGTCGTTGCGATGATGAGTCAGCTGAGTCCTCATCCGATCGAAACATTCAGCATTGGCAGTCCCGAAGAGACACATAACGAACTCCCCGATGCCGAGCGTATCGCGAAACTTTTTCGCACGAACCATCATCCGCTCACGCTGAAGGCAGACATCGTGCATCTCCTGCCGGAGATCGTGCATACGTACGAGGAGCCGTACGCCGATCCTTCGGCGATTCCGATGTACTTGCTCGCACGCGAAACGAGGAAGTTCGTGACGGTTGCTCTCAATGGTGACGGCGGCGATGAGAATTTTGCTGGGTACGTTCGTTATCCGATTGTGCAGTTCTCCGAGGTGTGGCGCCGTCTCCCCATCCATTGGCTCATGAAACCCGCTGTTCGTGCCTTCCATGCGTGCGCGCAGAGCACGCTCAGTTATCGTATGCGGCGATTCGAAGAGACGATCGATCTGCCCTGGCCCGAGCGTTTCTTGCAGTATCTAAGTTTCTTCAGCGAAGATGAGAAGCGTACGCTCGAGCGTACGGGATTCGCTGATGGATTCCTCTCCACGGGTCAGTGGTATGCCGAGCGGACTGCCGATGCGCGAAGTCGTGCAGACAGTCTCGTCCATCGTGCGATGAATATGGATCTCGATACGTATCTCGCAGATGACCTCCTTCCCAAGGTCGATCTCGGTGCGATGGCGAGTGGGCTCGAGGCACGTTCACCATTCTTGGACCATAGGCTTCTCGAACTGACGGCGACTCTGCCGTCCGACTATCAACTGCGTGGATGGAACCAGACGAAGTGGATTCTCAAAGAAATTCTGCGGGAATTTTTGCCTGCAGAAACGCTCGGGAAGAAAAAATCAGGCTTCCGTTTGCCGCTGGATCGGTGGTTCCGTACCGATCTGAGGTCGTTCGTGTCCGATCGACTCCTCTCACCGGGTTCACGGCTCTGGCAGATCTTCGATCGGTCTGCGATGGAGCGATTCCTC